>JAISQR010000293.1 GCA_031274035.1 Treponema sp.
TTTTTGAAGCGGATAAGAAAAGCATAGACCCTCTATTTGAGGAAATGACCATTTTGTTTAACGAACTGAACCCCGATTTTAAGAGTTATACCTTAACGCAGATAAAGAACCTTATTAAACTACAAAATAAAAAAGATGGTGATAAATGAAAATATCCTCAAAAAATAAAAAAAGAGCGGTTTTTTATTTGTCGATGCGGGAACAGAATTTGAAATTTCGTTGCACCTTGTATGCTCTACACTGGAGAACGAACTATTTCTATGTATGGTTTGTTAAATAAACACTTACTAAAATCTTCGTACTGCTTGCCTATTTTCAAATTCTGAATAAAATTTCAAAATCAGTTTTGAAGCGGAAAAAACAAGTTTTATTATACCTTGCCAAAAAATGACAAGGCGGTTAAAATATACCTACCAGCAAAACCATAAAAGGGGGCAAATAACAGGCGGGGGATGACCTATTTTTGACCTATGATTCCGTAAATCCTTATATTATAAAGATTTACGGAAATACCTTACATCTCGGAGCCCGCGCCGCTTCGGCGGTGCGCATATACAGACCTAGGAGCCTGTGGGACTTTAGTGAATTTTTGCTCAGTGTGCCTTTGGCACACCTTCATGCAAAAATTTCGATTAACGGGGCTCCGCGAACCGGAGGTTCGATGGGAGTTTGCAAGGTATAAATTTACAATAAATTGCAAATTTATACGATTTTCGGGCAAAGCCCCACAAACCCCTAGAGCCCGTGAGATATTATGAATGCGAAGCGGAGGTTCGATTATATCTTGAGCAAAAAATCCACAAGTGCAATAGGCTCCTACCCGCCGCCTGAGCAGGCAGGCGGCGGGTAGGTTCGATCCAAATGCGGTTAATTTTTTTTTCTCTCCATCGAACCCGCGTTAGCCAATTAAAAAGTTGCTACCACGCTGCCGTTCCAGGTCTTGTTGATGTGGTCCTTTACCTTCTGGGATCGAAGAGCCTGAGCAAGCGCGGCTATACGGGGATCGTTTTCCTTGCCTTTCTGAACCACAACGATATTGACGTAGGGGGAATCCGCCCCTTCGAGGACAAGGGAATCGCGCACAGGGTTAAGCCCCGCTTCCAGCGCATAGTTGCCGTTTATCACCGCGGCATCTACATCCTCTAATGAACGGGGAAGCTGGGCGGCCTCAAGCTCACGGAAGCGGAGATTCTTTGGATTGCTAACTATATCCTGGGGTGTAGCGGTCAATCCGGCATCAGCTTTAAGACCGATGATTCCGGCAGACTGGAGCAGGAGCAGCGCCCGGCCTTCGTTGGTAGGATCGTTGGGAATAGCGATGGAAGCTCCATTTCTAATATCCGCCGCATTTTTCAGGCTGTTCGAGTAGAGGCCGAGAGGCTCTACATGAACGCCGAAGGCAGAGACTAACTTTTCTTCCCATTCCTTGTTGGAACCAAGGTAAGGGATGTGCTGGAAGTAGTTGGCATCCAGATCACCGGCGATGAGGGCCGTATTTGGGGCCACATAATCGGTAAACTCCCGTACTGTCAGGGTGATGCCCTGGGCAGCCAGATCATCTTTTACAAGATTGAGGAGCTCGGCATGGGGAACCGGCGTTGCGCCTACAACCAGGGTCGAATTATCGCGGCTTGAAGCCGCCTCCGCAGTCCCGGTAAGGGACAGAAGCAGTACCGCTGCACTTAACAGCGCGGTAATACTTTTCTTCATGATATTCCTCCTTAATAAGGATACTATTTTTACCTGCTCCAGGGCAGGTATATTTCGCTGCACGCTCTTCTTCTCAATCCAGCAGCCTGTTGCGCTTTGCCCAAGAACAGGCCGCTAACGTTTGGAAAGAAGATTCCTACTGATGGCTGTTCCGCTTATCTGCACTGCTTCCACCAGAATAAGGATAACGATGACTGAGGCTATGGTAACATCCATACGGAAACGGTAATAACCATAGCGTATTGCAAGATCGCCAAGTCCCCCGCCCCCAATAGCCCCCGCCATAGCCGAATAACCGATAAGATTAATTATGGTAAGGGCCAGGCCGGAGATAAGAGAAGGCAGAGCTTCGGGAATGAGCACCTTGCGTATTATCTGAAAATTGCCGGATCCCATAGAACGGGCTGCAATAAGAACGCCGTCATCCACTTCGGAGAGGCTTGATTCCACAATACGGGCTACAAAAGGCGCCGCCGCTATGGAAAGCGGGATAATAACCGCTGTCGGCCCTATGCTGGTCTTTATGATAAGCCGCGAAATCGGGATAAGCAGTATCATAAGAATGATAAAAGGCAGCGATCGGAACAGATTCACAATACGGGACAGTATATTGTAGAGCAGCCTGCGGGGGCCAAGACCGGCAGGCGAGGTATAATAGAGAAAGGCCCCCAAGGGGAAGCCCATGATGATGGCGAAAATCGCAGACATAAAAGTCATGTAAAGGGTTTCAACGGTCGCGCCCGGAAGCATCCCCAAAACTTCGCTAAAGCTGCCGGACATGGACAAGCTCCTTTGCAGCCAGAGTCTGCGGACGGACAAATACCGCCTCTACCATCCCCTGCTCTACAATACGACCCTCGTCGAGGACCGCAAGCTCTTCACAGACCTCCTTGATAACTTCCATCTGGTGTGTGATAAGCACTACGGTTATACCCAACTTCCGGTGCAAGTCGCGGATAAGGCCGAGGATAGAACGTGTTGTCTGGGGGTCAAGGGCGCTTGTAGCCTCGTCGCAGAAGAGGACTTCAGGATTGGCCGCGAGTGCGCGGGCTATGGCAACCCGCTGTTTCTGTCCGCCGGAAAGTTCCCGCAGGCGCGCCTTACGTTTATCGCTGATCTGTACTATATCCAAAAGCTCCTCCACCCTGTCGTTGATCTGCTTTTTATGAAAACCCGCTATTTCCAGAGGATAGGTGATATTCCCCGTAACATCACGCGAACTAAAAAGGTTGAAATTCTGAAAGATCATCCCCATGCGGCGGCGGTGCAGCAACAGCCCGCGGCCCTTGAGAATATCGACCCGCTCGTTCCCATACCAAACCTCACCGCTGTCAGGCTCTTCAAGCAGGCTCATTATACGCAGCAAAGTTGATTTACCCGCACCGCTCTTCCCAATAATACCGTATATACTGCCGTCAGGAATTTTCAAGTCTACCTTATCCAGCGCACAAACCGCAGCATATTTTTTTGATACCCCTTTAAGGATGATCATAGGCGTCTCCCTTCAGCAATATTAAAAATCTCCCCGCCTTTCACGCCCCCCATACACAAGGCCGTAGCGCATCTGTTATCCACTATCAATCGGTCAGATGGTACAATCTTCGTAACTATTCCCCCCATATGAGATTGAGAACCTCTGAATAATTACCACTCTTCAATACATTAACATTTAACGATGGAATGAATTTTCAGCCGGGGACGGCTATTGATCGGGCAATTCCTGTTTAGGAACCTTGCCCATTTACATGAGGCTTTTACAACACCGATACGGTATATTTCCAAATTTGCTGTTTTCTCTACCGCATCCATTATAATTTTGAAAAAACATGCTTCTTCCTTATAATATTATAATAGTAATCCGCCCTTTTCTTGGCATTATCCCAATTTCAAGTAGTTATTAATCATTACAAAATTTTGTAAGTATTGTCAAGAGGCCGCATTGCCTCATCGTAAAATTCTAACCCAAAACTAAAACGGCCGTCCGCCATAATAGCTCAGGCGGAGGCTACAAGTGGGGTTAGACATGAAGACGAGGCAGGCGCTTACGAACGAGACCGCGAAGCGGTACCGCACGGCCGGGCGGAAGGGCAAAACAAAGATCCTCGACGAGTTTGTCGGGAATACCGGGTATTGCCGACAATATGCCTTGCATATTTTGGCGAACCGGGGGAAAATACACTTTGCCGAAATTGACGGAGGGCGGATAACGCTCAAGGCGGGGAAACCCAAAAAACGCAAAAAGCGTATCGGCAAGCCGGTGTACACGCCGCAGGACATCGAGGCGCTCAAAGCGGTCTGGGATTTTTTCTGGCAGCCCTGTGGCAAGCTCACCGCGCCCCTTC
>JAISQR010000308.1 GCA_031274035.1 Treponema sp.
ATTGCAAATTTATACCTTGCAAACTCCCATCGAACCTCCGGTTCGCGGAGCCCCGTTAATCGGAATTTTTGCATGAAGGTGTGCCAAAGGCACACTGAGCAAAAATTCACCAAAGTCCCACAGGCTCCTAGGAGCCGCGGACACTTCGTGTCCGATTGCACTTGTGGGTTTTTTGCATAAATATGCAAAAAATCCCGATCAATGGGCATGCTTTCGGAGTTTGTAAGGTATAAATATTCATGTTTATGAATATTTATACCATTTTATGCGCGAAGCGCAACAAACTCCTAGGACAACCTCCCGCTCTTTTAAATTACATCTTGAATCCCGGGGAATAAGCGCCTTTATACGGCCTTTGTAGGGTGTTTCTTGTATGGTTATCCAGTATTTGTTCGTTTTCTACGGTCATTTGGTTCTGAACTATCCGTATCAGAAAATGCCGTCCGCTCTGTACCGCCTGGTCAAATAGTTCATACATATCACCTTCACGGCCGCAGACATGCCGTACCTGTATATCTTCCGGTATATCGCCGGCCTGAGTTTTCCATGCAACAAGCCGACGGCTGCTCTCTTTTCAGGTCGGTTCTTTTGCCTTTGGTCAGACTGGTGTTCTTCTGGTTCGCGGGCGTTTATGGGGCGCGGCCTACGCCGTGTTACTTTGGCAGGCGGGATGTGCTTTCGCACGTATTTTCAGGCGTCCTTTTCTCGCCTTATGCGCCTTCAAAGTACAGGCAGAGCCTCCCCTGCATTGAACAGGGCCCAGAGTTTCCCCGAGACGGTAAACTGATTCTCTGCGGTAAGCAGCACCGCTATGCCTTCATCCCTGGCCGCCTCGATCATATCATCGGGCAGGGGGCGGTTGTTGCAGACGATGATCGCCGTAATGTTCACAAGGGTAGCAACCGCAACGGTATTCTTGTGCGCCTGTATGGTAATAAGGGCGCCGCCGTCCTTGGCGTTGGCCATAACATCCGAGAGAAGATCGGAGGTATAGGCCCCGTTCAGGGTACTGTCTTCAAATTCATTTTGCACGATCCCGGCTTTAAGAGCCGCAGCGGCTTCCCGAATAGTCATGCCCCCGATTCCTCCTTGGGTGAATTGATAAATACCACGGAACGGACAACGGTTCCTTCCCCTGCTTTGGATTGGATAAAGAATTCATCAGAAACACGCTTGGTATTGGCCAGTCCCATGCCCGCTCCGAATCCCAAAGAGCGGATCCACTCGTTAGCCGTTGACCAGCCTTCCTGAAGGGCCTGATTGACATCGGGAATGCCCGGCCCGGTATCGGACGCAACAATAACTACCTTATCCGGCTGTATGGAGCAGCTTATCGTACCGCCGTTGGAGTGGACAACCTGATTTATCTCAAGTTCATAACTGGCAATGGCTACCCGCCGGATGATCTTGGGATCGATGCTCCGGTGTTTGAGGGCTTTTTTAATCTCGGTTGACGCCCTGCCGGCCAATTCAAAATCATAACGGACGGTGGAAAATTCCATCTCTGAGTAATTATCCGGGGCGCGCACCGCATTTTGATGAATCTTTTCCAAACGAAGTACCTCCCGATTCATTTCGACCAGTAGTGTGCGTATAACATCCTTGGATGTAAGTATCCCTACAATTTCCTGCTTTTTATTAAGCACGGGGAATCGCCCATAGCGGTATTTATTAAGATAGGAAATCGCAAAGGAAAGGGGCATATCATCTTCCAGGACTATAATATTCCTGGTCATCCGTTCTTCAGCCGTACATTCAATAAAGCCTTTATCCAGGGCGGTGATAATATCCTCAATAGAGACAAGACCGACAAGGCGCTGATCTTCAATGATAGGCACACCTGAGATAAAATTTTCCCTCATAACAGTCTGTATGCGGCGCATAGTATCGGTCTTTTCAGCGGTAATTACCGCGCTTACCATGACATCCTTTATTTTAAGCTGGTAGATAAGTTCCAGTACCGCAGAGGGAGAATCTACCGTACTAATAGGGATATCGCTTGAAAGAACCTGCCCTGTACTCATGGTTACACTCCCTGTTTTGAAGAAGATGAAGGTATCGATTCTTTACCCAGGATATAACGTTCGATTAAGTCCGCGACGCCGTCATCATCGTTAGAACGATCGGTTACAAGGTCGGCCATGTTTTTGATGCGGTCGTCTCCGTTAACCATAGCTACCCCAATACCGGCCCAGCGCAGCATAGCTTCGTCGTTCATAGAATCGCCGACTGCCAGCACCTTGCTTCTATCTATACCATGCCTCTCCGCGATCCACGCAAGGGCTGTACCTTTATCGGTATCGGCAGGAAGTATCTCCAAAAAATACGGTTTACTGGCAAAAAGGGTTGCCGAATCGCCCAAGTAAACCCGGAGCAGGGATTCCAGCGGCTTAAGAATCATAGGATCGCCCGGAATGATGAGCTTGTAGCAGCCCTGAGACACCATATCACGGAAATTTTCTACTACTATCTGCCGCAAACCAGTGATCTTCTGGTCATAATTGGCAAATTCATTGGTTTTAGAAACATACAGCACATCATCATCGTAGATTTGCACCGGAAAACCTTCGGCATTTGCCAGATCATAGGCAAGAAGGGCGGTCTTAGAATCCATCTTTTTTTCAAAGACTATGTTTCTCCCCCGGCTTTCCCGAATGATAGTACCGTTATTACAGATAAGGTAACCTGACCGTTTGTGCATTCCCAGAAGCCGCGAAAATTGCTCCATGGCCGCCGGCACTCTGCCGGAAGCCAGAACTAGGACAATGCCCCCAGCCTCCGCCCGTTTAACGGCGTTCCTGGTACGGTAGGATATGGTAAGATCCGACCGTAAAAGAGTATCGTCTAAATCTAAGGCCAGCATTTGAAAACTCGACATAGTTATAGAATAACCTGTTATATGGTTCAATTCAATAGTTATTTGAGTTAATTTCAACTTCTCAACTGAAATTTGGCGGCTTCCCGCCCCTTTCACTCCAACCGGCTCATTGAGAGGCAAGCCCCTTCCGGCGGTTTTACTTTTAACCATGAAAAACACGAAATGTACGAAAAGAAAACAACCGCCAAGGGCGCAAAGGCGGGGAAAAAGAGTGTTTGGAACCAAAACCTTCGTGTCCGCAAACCATAGGTCTGATGTGCACTGGAACCATAGGAGTTTGTTGCGCTTCGCGCATAAAATGGTATAAATATTCATAAACATGAATATTTATACCTTACAAACTCCGAAAGCATGCCCATTGATCGGGATTTTTTGCATAAATATGCAAAAAATCCACAAGTGCAATCGGACACGAAGTGTCCGCGGCTGCTAGCCCAGTTCGATTGAACGCCGCCAAGCCGCTTGCACGGCATTGAGCACCGTGCCCCTGAACGCGCCGTTTTCCAGCGCGGCCACCCCCTCGATAGTGGTACCCCCCGGTGATGTTACCATGTCTTTGAGTTCGCCGGGATGCCTGCCGGTTTCCAGCACCATAGCCGCCGAACCAAGCACCGTCTGGGCCGCGTATCTAAGGGCCTTATCACGGGGCAGGCCGGCGCGGACGCCGCCGTCGGCAAGGGCTTCAATAAAAAGGTAGACAAAGGCCGGTCCGGAACCGGAAAGCCCGGTAACCGCATCCAGATACTTTTCTTCAACACGGTCCACGGTTCCGGCGGCCCCAAGCAGTTTTTCCACCTGGACAATATCTTCCGCGCCTGTTTCCTGCGCCGCACAGAGGGCTATCATCCCCGCCGATACAAGCGCGGGGGTATTGGGCATAATCCGTATCACGCCTTGAGCCGGGCTTTCAAGGCCCGTGCGTATCTTCCCTATGGACCAGCCGGCAACCATGGAGATCAGCACCGCCGGCCTGCCCTCTGCAAGCCGTTTCTTGAGGACAGGAGCTATTTCGGCAAGAACGGCAGGCAGCGCCTGGGGTTTTACCGCAAGAAAAATATACCGCGCATTCCCGGCGGCCTCAATGTTTGAGCCGTACAATGCGGCGCCCAGAGATTCTGCAAGGGCTTCCGCCTTGGGCCTGTCTATGTCGGTAAAGCCTATATTTTTACCGCCGGCTATTTTGGCTGCGCTTTTCATCAGCGCCCCGCCCATATTCCCGCTGCCTATGCAGGCAATTAAAAGGGATTCATTCACCGTGTTATAACCTTCCTTAATCTTATCTGTTTTATCGTACTACTCAGATATATACGATTTTTTATAGGTGTTTTCAAGTACCTTTAACAAAAGGACGCCGCCGGTTTCCGCTATCCCCGCCTTAGTTCCGGGCGGTTATGTTTTAATTAAGTAGTTTTTTTTTTTTTAATATGATATTATATCTAGTAGAGTAGGAAATTCTCGAATTTTTGTACCATAAATACGATGATACATAGGCATAGCCTAAAGGTACTACGGCGCTTTGTATGCAAAAATTCCGATTATCGAGGCTCCGCGAACCGCGAACCTTCGGTTCGCTGGTTCGATGGGGGTTTGTTGCGCTTGTGTAAAATGAACGCGAACCGGAGGTTCGATGGTTCGATTATTATACCTTGCAAACTCCGAATGCTCAAAAGAGCACAGTATACCCATTAATTGGACACGAAGTGTCCGCAGTTGCTTATGCAGGAGGTAACATGAAGACGGTTTTGGTGGTTGATGATTCCCGAATCATGCGGAATATAGTAAAAAATACCTTTTCCCAGTTAAAAATCCCTTGTCTGTTTATAGATGCGGCCAACGGCATAGAGGCTCTGCAAAAGCTGCAAACAGATCCCGTTGATTTGATCCTGTTAGACTGGAATATGCCGGAACTTTCGGGTATTGAATTTCTGAAAAAAGTCAGGGCCCAGGAGAAGTATAAAAATTTACCTGTTATCATGGTTACCAGCGAGGCTGCAAAATATAACGTCATTGACGCCCTCAAGAGCGGCGCTACCGATTATATTATTAAACCGATAAACGAAAAAAATTTCATAGAAAAACTATCCAGGCTAGCATTGTAAAGGAAAAACTATGGAAAAGTATATTCAGCCGTTTATAGACGTATGTAAAAATGTTTTTAAAGAATTTATCGGCTCCGAATTGACGGTGGATCGTCCTTATTTCGCGGATATGAAAGCGGCTGCGGATTGGGATATTTCCGCGATAATTGGGCTAACCGGAGAAGCCCGGGGCGCCGTGGTTATATCCATGAAAAAGGAGCTGGCCATAAAACTTACCAATATACTTACGGTGAACCAGCATATTGTTCTGGACGATGAGGTGGTGGATGCGATTGGTGAAATCGTTAACATCATCGCAGGGAATGTAAAGAAAAACCTGGAAGAATCCTTCAAGCTGATTATATCCTTGCCGACCATCGTGCAGGGGCGCGAACATGAGATTAAATGGCCGCATGGTCAGGCTCGGATTATCTGTATCCCCTTTAACATATTTGAAAATGATGTTTTTAACCTTTCCGTGGCTATAGAGTCGGTAAAGGGAGTGTAAAAAGATGGCGGGGGGAAAGGGCGGCGCCCTTTTACAGTTCTTATCGAGCGGTAAATTTGAGGACCCGCGGGATGAATCGGTAATGGACGTGATGGTCCGTTATGTTATCTTCAATGCGGCCCTTATAATTGGGGCCGTGTTCCTTATCATCTTCGGAATAACCGTTATCCTTGAAGGCAGCCTAATCCGGGGGGGCTTCGATCTTTTGATGGGGTTTCTCTGCATCGGCGTGATATTCCTCCTAAGAACCAATATTCCCTTTACGGTGGCGGGAATGATTCCTATAGCGCCCTTCGGCATCCTCTGCATCATATTGGTACTAAGCGGCGGGGAGCGTGGGTTCGCGGGGCTATGGATATACGTGTATCCTCCTATCGCCATCTTTGTCCTGGGCTTATACGCCGGTTCGATCCTCTCGGTGCTGGTACTGGTGGGCCTGATGACCGCCACTATTATTCCCGGTCTTGCGGGATTTAACTATATCCTTCCCATCGCTTTCCGGCTGATCGCTGTGTATCTTCTGTCCGTTGTATTGACCATGGTATATGAGCATATCCGTGTTCTCAAAGACCGGTGGGTCAAGCAGCTTACCCTGGCCTTAAAGGCCGAACGGGACGAGATTGCCGCTATGAAGGACAACCTCAAGGTAGGCCTCTTTTTGATGGACAAGGATTACCTAATCCAGCCCGCCTATTCAAAGGCTCTGGAAGATGTTCTTGTTATGGACGGATTACAGGGCAAAAAGTTCACCGATATTTTATCCGCTTCAGTTAAGGCAAAGGAGAGGGATACCCTGGAGGACTATTTAGGCATGGTTTTAAACCATTCTTTTGACGTAAAAATGTTGGAGGAGATCAATCCCATCTCTGAATTTTCCTATATAAATGATATAACCGGAGATCAGAAAACCCTGCGCAGCAGCTTCGCTTCGGTGGACCGGGGCCGCGGTGAATTCTTTATCATGGGCACCCTGGAAGATATTACCGCCCAGAAGGAACTTGAACGGCAGCTCGCGGAAGAGGAAAACAAACGGGAAGAGGAAATGCGGGCCCTCTTTCAGGTTATTCAGGTGGAACCCCGGGTATTCGGCGATTTTATTGAAGATACCGACTGCGAGTTTGACCGGATCAACGATATCCTTAAAAACGGGGAACTTTCCGCCCAGGCCGCGATGGTGGATATTTACCAGTCAGTCCATGCCATCAAATCAAACGCCCTTATATTAGGGCTTGAAAATTTCAGCGGTAAACTTCATGAACTGGAGACGAAGATTAAGAACCTCCGGGACAAGCAGGACGAAACATCCGGGGATATTTCCTTTGAGGACATTTTGCATATCACCCTGGAACTTGAAAAGATCATGAAGGAAAGGGATAAATTCAGGGATACCATCGATAAAATCCAATCCTTCAAGGCCGGGGTTGGCGACAACCGGCGGCAGGATCGTTATGTCTTGGTGGAAACTCTGACCAAGACCTGTGAAAAAACTTCGGCGGCATTAAATAAAAAGATCAACCTGATGGTGGAAGATATTGACGGAATTGTCCTTGAAAAAGGCCCCCGCCGGATTATCAAAGAGGTGCTTACTCAATTGGTCCGTAATTCGATTTACCACGGCATTGAAAGCCCCGAGGAGCGGGAAGCCAAAGGTAAGGAGCGAACAGGAAACATACGGCTTTCCATTATGTATATTGACAATAATATCCATATTAAACTTGCCGATGACGGCAAAGGGCTTGATTTTGAGAATATCCGCAAGAAGGCCGAAGCTCTGCATCTGCTTAAAAACAAAGAAGCGGGCAATGACAAAAACCAGTTATTGCAGATCATCTTCTTGCCGGGGTTCAGTACCGTAGAGAAAACGGATGTTTATGCAGGCCGCGGCATAGGGCTTAATCTTGTCAAAGAACGGATCAAGGACCTTCATGGTTCCATAAAATTGCAGAGTGAACAGGGAAAGGGAACCACTTTCAATATTTTCCTGCCTATGAGATCAATGCCGGCGGTAACTAAAGCGTTCTGATGAGCGGATACGGAGAAGTGTTGTTATGGATTATGATCAGTGGGAACGAACGATTATCGTCCTGAAAACCAGGGTAACGATTTTTTTTATTTTTTTCTTTATAGCCGTCTTTGGAGTTTTTATTATTACCTCGGTATTACAGGTGAACACGGTTACCCGGTTTGTGTGTTCACGATTGGCAATGCCGGCGGTTCAAAGGGTGTCCGCTATTATTGACGGAGACCGGTTCGAGGCTTTCTGTAAATCGCCGGATGCCGAGGACCCCTATTATGAGAAAATACGGCTTCAAATGCTGGAAATAAAAGAACGAATAAACTGCCTTTATCTGTACACCATGGCCCCGGTTACCGATGAGGTTTGGCGGTATATTATTGACGGCAGCGCGCCGCCGGACGACGAGGAAAACTTTTCCCCCCTGGGGACGGAAGAAGATATCAGCGAGTACGATGACGCCTTTTTTGTAACCACCCGGACAAAGACCCCCCAATTAGGTACTATCGATCAGAATGAAACCTGGGGCCCGCTCATATCGAGCTATGCGCCCATCCTGAATTCCTCGGGCGAGGCCGTAGGCATTATCGGCTGCGATCTTGAGGCGGTCAGTATCATAGCGTGGATAAGGACCCAGGTAATTTGGCAGGCCGGCGTGGTTATGATCTTTGTCATAGTAGGTCTCATAGTGTACCTTACCCTGATCAGAAATGTTAACCGCCTGTCCGTATGAAGATGTTAGAAACGGTAAAGTTAAGGCATTGGTAGATGATTAAGATAATTTGATTATTGAGGCGGTTTCAAGTAATATAAATATAGAGGGATATCAAGTGTCTATTCGTCTTCGGCTGATTTTAACTTTTTCTATCTGTCTTAGTCTAGCCTATACTAGTATTGCGTTAATTGTCTTTTCTTCTACCAGAAAATCGTCAAATGAGAGTTTTCGCGCCATGGCCGAGAGTCATTTGGCCCGGGTTGAGGAGCGAATCAAAACCTTCCTTGAACCGGGAATCATGAGCGTTGAATACCTTGCCGCACTTGAACTTGTGCGGAATTCCCGGGGCAAACTGACAAGTTATCTTGATACCACCGAAGTTACAACCCTGTACTATGCCAATCATCCGCCCTATGAACAGCGGATATATGATGAGTATATTCGTATTCACAATTCAAATGAGAATTTTGGTCTGGTCTTTATGGCAAATGACGACGGCCAGTACGCCCAGGCGCCGGAGGGTCATATTAAGAATCCCCATTATGATCCCCGGCGCCGTTCATGGTATGTCGAAAGCATGGAATATCCGGGGCCCGTAACTGTAACCGCTCCGTATTTGACCACAGGCGGCGGTATGGTAAGCAGTATCATGGTTAAAACCTATGATATGGATGGTAAACCCCTGGGGCTCGTAGGAGTGGATTACAGCCTTGAAAGCCTGACGGCGGACCTTAATGAACGGCGGATAATGAAAACCGGTTATCTCATTATGTTCGACAAGGGCGGTAGGATTCTTACCAACGGCCGCAATCCTGAATATATTTCTTTGGACCCTGATAAATATCCCGAAAATATTAAACAAATGGCCGCTTCCGAAAACGGCAACTTTATCAGCGTGGATCAATCGGGCCGCAGGGAATATATAGTTACCTATACTATAGACATCCTCGACTGGAAACTGGCAGTGATATTTGACGAAAGTGAAATGCTGGCTTCATCATACAATTTGCTGCGTACCATTATAGTTACTTCGGGTATTGTCTTCCTGCTGGCATTCGTTTTACTCTCCTTCCTTGCCCGCAGTATCGTTCGTCCGCTGGAACAGCTTATCGATGTGTCAACGGTCATTTCTTCCGGTAAATACGAAAAAAACGATAAAGGCAGGGAGGAACTCTTCCAAAAACTCAGTGTTACCGGAGCGAGGGAAAACAGAAAATTGGCCGCTTCACTGCGTACGATGCTCTTTACGCTGGAAGAACGGGTTAAAGAAATCACCGCCATGAAGGATAACCTCAAGGCGGGTATCTTTCTGATGGACAAGGACTGCATTATCCAACCCGCCTACTCCAAAGCCCTGGAGGATATCCTTGGTGATGATGAACTAGAGGGGAAAAAGTTTACCGGTATTTTGTCCGCCTCAATTAAGGCAAAAGAGCGGGATACCCTGAAGGATTACTTCAACATGATGCTGAACCGTTCTTTTGATCCTAAAATGCTGGAAGATATCAATCCTATCGCTGAATTTTCCTATATAAACGATATAACCGGAGATCAGAAAACCTTGCGCAGTAGTTTTGGGGTGGTTGACCGGGGGCATGATCAGTTCTTTATCCTGGGCACCCTGGAGGATATCACCGCGGAAAAATTACTCCAGAAGGAACTTGCAGCCCAGGAATACAAGCGGCAAGAGGAAATGCGGGCTCTCTTTCAGGTTATTCAGGTGGAGCCAAAGGTGTTCAATGATTTTCTTGAGGACACAGAATATGAGTTTGATCGGATTAACAACACTCTTAAAAACAGAGAACTCTCGGCCCAGACCGCGATGGTGGATATTTACCAATCCGTCCACGCCATTAAATCCAACGCCCTTATTCTAGGACTTGAGAATTTCAGCGGCGAACTTCATGAATTGGAGACCAAAATAAAAAATCTCTGGGATGAGGATGCTGTTTCCTTTGAGGATGTTTTGCATATCACCGTGGAGATTGAAAAGATCATGAAGGAAAAGGATAAATTCAGTGAGACCATTGATAAGATACAATCCTTTAAGATTGGTCTGGGGGATAGCCGGAGACAGGATAGGTATGTCCTGGTGGAGACTCTTACCAAGGTCTGCGAAAAATCCGCCGCGATATTAAATAAAAAAGTTCAATTTATCGTGGAGGATATTGACGGGATAGTTCTGGAACACGGCCCCCGCCGGGTTATCAAGGAGGTGCTTACCCAACTGGTCCGCAACGCGGTATACCACGGCCTGGAAATTCCCGATGAGCGAAGCTCCCTGGGCAAAAATATCCAGGGGAATATCCGTCTTTCCATTAAATACGAAGATAATCAAATCCATATAAAACTTGCCGATGACGGTAGAGGCATTGATTTTGACAAGATTCGCAGGAAAGCCGAAAGTTTGCATCTTTTCAACAATAACGAACAAACCGATGACAAAAATCAACTGTTAAATATCATTTTCGCGCCGGGTTTCAGCACCGTTGATGTGTCGGATGCCTATGCAGGCCGGGGCATAGGGCTTAACCTTGTGCGGGAGCGCGTCCGCGAATTCCACGGTTCCATAAAACTGCGCAGCGAACCGGGAAAAGGTACGATATTCAATATTTTTCTACCTATGGAAGTAAAACCGGCAATTAATAAGGCGTCCTGATTCACCGGATTGGTGATGGCGCCCTAAAAAGCGCTGCCGCTTTGAAGTACCAGCCTGTTTCCGTTTATTGGAATGCGCGGGTGTAATACCCAAGAGCCCGCTCACTGGTTCGCGGGGGAGCTTTAGGGCGAAAGTTTAAATTTTTGCCGCAGATAGCGGGGTATGAAACCGCGCGGTATTTTCGGACTGAAAGTCCGCAATTTCCTATCCATCGACAGATTTTTTCGGATCGAAAAAATCTGATACCTCCCCCTTCAGGGCGAGGTAGTTCATTAGAAATGTCCACTTGCAATGTCCGACTCAATTAGTTGACAAAAATGAAACATTATGGTAAAAAATTTTAAAAGGGGCTTTTTTGAAATATATACTTGGAGCAATAACGGGGGATATTATAGGCTCTATATATGAGTTTGATAATATCAAAACAACGGATTTTCCCTTGTTTTCTGACGGTTGCTGTGTAACTGATGATAGTATTATGACTTTTGCGACGATGGATGTGTTGTTAAATAAAGGGGATTATACAAAAACATACCAAAAATATG
>JAISQR010000344.1 GCA_031274035.1 Treponema sp.
CCGCTTTTTCTCATCGGCAGTTAAATGCACCTTATATGTTTTCCCTTTCATCTGTACTACCCCCTCCTGTGGGTAGTACAATCTTATATCATAGAGATTGACTTAATCAAGGTACTAGGCTCCCTCCTAAAGGAGATATCCAAAGGCGCCGCCGAGCAAATTCCGATCAGGCGGGAACTGGAACTTCTGGACAAGTACCTTTATATCCAGAGGATAAGGCGCAACGGCCTGCTTCAGGTCAGTTATGACATAGAGGATGAACAGGTTTTGAACTGTTTGATCCCCCGCTTTACCCTTCAACCTCTGGCGGAAAATGCCGTCTCCCACGGCCTTGGCGGAATGGACCGGCTTGGGGAAATATATATTTCCATCGGCACGGACGGAGAGGACGTGGTTATTGTTATGCGGGATAACGGCGTGGGGATTCCCGAAGGCAAGATCAAGACCATTTTCGCCGGGGATCGGCTTGGAAACAACGATAGCAGCCATGTGGGACTCATCAATGTCGATAAGCGGATAAAGCTCTTTTTCGGCAGCGGCGGCCTGTCGGTGGAAAGCAGGGCGGGAGAATATACAAAAATTTATATGCGCTTTCCGAAAAAGGAAAATTAAATGCTGGGCATATTGATTGTTGATGACGATGCGGTAGTCCGCATGAATTTAAAATCCATTATTGAATGGGAAAAAGAAGGCTTTATCATTACCGGCGAAGCCGAGAACGGGAAAAAGGGGCTGGAATTAATCCGCCTGGACAAGCCGGATATTGTAATTACCGATGTCAAGATGCCGATCATAGATGGTCTTGAAATGATACGGAACGCCAGGGCGGAACTTGCGGGCCTCCGTTTTATTGTCCTTTCAAGCTATGATGAATTCGGCCTCCTGAAAACCGCGGTTACCAACGGAGTAACCGATTATCTTTTAAAACTGGAACTTACCTCGGAGGTTCTGTTGAGTACCCCGGAGAACATTAAAAAGTCTATCCTGTATGAGGATAATACGGCCCGCAACCTGGAAATCTCCCCCTATTCAAAGCTGGCGCAAATTCTTCGCAGGGTTTTGGCAGGCCATTATGCGGAGGAAGAACTGGAGCATACCTTAAAGATGGTAAACCAGGATATAAAAGCGGAAAGGCTGTCTTGTATCGCGGTACGCTTTTCTCTTTTCGGGAAAGGAACTTCTTTTGGAGCGGAGGACTGGCGGACCCTCGAAATCGCGGTCCATAGCGTCATCCATGACATAACCAAACAGTTCTATCCGGGAATCTCTTTTCTTGAGGATACCGGGGTATGCCTCTTCGTCTATACCCCCGCCGAAGGCTGCGGCAGGGTACGGGAAATGGGGGGAATCATTATTACCATGCTCAAGCAGTACTTCAACCTGGATTCTTCGGTAGGCGCCGCCTCTTTGACGGGCGGCATAAACGACATTCACCGGATTATGATCGAAGCGATTCAGGCCACAGAAGAAGTTTTTTTCAGGGGTTACGGTTCGGTAATATATTCCGCCGAAATCTCCGGGGACGAAAGAGACGGCGGCGGCCGGGACTTGAATTCCTGGGCGGAGCCTTTTCAGCAGGCCCTGGAACTTGGACAGCCGGACAGGATCAAAGAGGCTTTTGAAGTCATAAGCGGCCTGTTGTCCGCCCCGGCCCGGGTACTGATCAGGAAGGAAGAGGAAAAACCCAGGGCCGGACGGATTTCCAGGAACGGGGCTTTCAACCTCTGTTTTTCCGTGATAAACTTAAGCCTTTCAATCCTCAAGGACAGTTCCGGGGGGCGGGCCTTGTTCAACGAGAACCTTTACGAAACGGTTAACGCTATTGAAACCCTGGAAGGATTGAGGGACTGGATGAAATCCTTTAAGGAAAAGGTTCTGGAAATTTTCATCTCCAGCGGTGAAAAAAATTATGACAACCATATTGTTACGGCGGCCAAACGGTATATCGCGGAAAATTGCGACAAGCCCATAAGCCTTGATATGGCGGCAAAAAGCCTTTCCATCAGCTCAGGGTATTTGAGCGCCGTATTCAAGCGGCGGACCCAAATGGGCTTTGTGGAATATATTACCAAAGTAAAAATCGGGAAGGCAAAAAAATTGCTCCTCTCGGGGCAGTATACAATATTCGAAGTTTCCTATATGGTCGGCTACGAGGATACGGGTTGCTTTTCAAAAATCTTTCACAAAGCCACGGGCCTTACCCCCAAGGAATTTATAGCCCGGCATACCTGAGGGCCGGATATTGAAATATTCCCAAATTTATTAATATTTTCCATTCCTTTTTCCCGCAGCCCAATCGTACAATAATATCACGTTCAGTCTGGGGGAAGGAAAAGAATGAAGGTTTGGGAAGTTCAGGAAATAACGTTAAGCGCCTCAGGGGATTATAAAAATCCTTATATGGACGCGGATGTCTGGATAGATCTCAAGGGCCCTGGTTTTGAAAAACGGGTTTACGGTTTTTGGGATGGGGATCAAATTTTTAAGATCCGGTTTACCGCAACAGCGCCGGGTGAATGGACGTACCGCAGCGGTTCCTTTCCCGAAAATCCGGGGCTGGCGGGGAAAAGCGGATGCCTTACCGCCCTTCCGGCATCGGAGGAAGACAAAGAGCGGAGCGCCGCGTACCGGGGCATCCTCAGACCCAGCGAAAACGGCCGCGGTTTTGTTCACCCCGAGGGGACCAATTTTTTCATGATCGGCGATACCTGGTGGGCCGCGCCGAGCTTCCGTTTTAAGTGGAGCGCTCATGCTGCGTTCCGGCGCCCAGGCGCCGGGGGTAAAAAATTTTATTTTCTCCCAAGGCGGCCGTTACCTAGATCTGATACCCGACAGCGAACTGGTGACGCCCAATAAGGCGGGAGACCCAATAGGTTGGGCTGGGCCTACTGCGCCGCCGATGCGGAGCGGGACTACGCGCTCCTGTATCTTGAGAAAGACTGTCCCTCTCCGGTGATAAGGGGGTTCCCGCCCAATGCGTCTTACCGGCTTTTCCGGTTCGATCCCTCGGTGGGACAATGGCTCGATAGAAACGAAACCCTTGCTACCGACGGGGTAGGAAGGGCGCCGCTTCCCGCGCCGCCCCTGGGTGAAGACGTTGGGATTAAATTGATCCGGGACTTGAAAAGTCCCAAGGCTGAGTAATTCTCCTCCGGGTTCCGGGGGTTTTTAAATTTGTTTATTGGAGGCAAGGAATGAAAAAAACTAAAGGGACGATGTTTCTGATCGTGGCAATCCTGTTCCTGGGAGCAGGCGCTTTGGCGTTTGCCGGCGGAGGCGCCCAGGCGGGCGGCGGCGATGCCAAGGTCGTGGAAATCCGCTACATGGGGACGGAGACCGTGGGCGGCGCTCTCAACGAGCTTTTCACCGCGATGCTGGACAAGTTCAACAAGGACAATCCCGATATAAGGGTACAGGCGGATCTGCTGCCCTCGGCGGATCTCAGGACCAAGATCACCGTGGAAATGGCCGCGGGCAATCCCCCGGAGATTAGCTGCTGTATCACCAGCTATGCCAACGAGTTTATGCGGGATAATAAAATCGAAGACTGGCGGCCCATCATTCAGGCGAACCCCGAATTCAGCCGGTGGTTCCTAAAGAAGAATATCGACGCCATGGCGTATAGAGACGGCCGCATCATGATGATGCCCACCGAAGCCAGCATCGACGGGCTTTATTATAACACCGAGATCTTCAGAAAATACGGCTGGCAGCCCCCCAAAACCTACGACGATCTCCTGGACCTGACCAAAAAAGCAAAGGCTGCGGGGATAACCCTGATGGTCACCGGCGGCAAGGACATACGCTTTGCCTGGCTGGCATCGGCTCTTATGGCCCGGACCGCCGGAAAGGCGAAGACCGACGCCCTCACCGGCGGCGACGCCATGGATCAGTGGGATAACCCCAATTACGGTTTTGTAACCGCCATGACCAAGTTCAAGGAACTGGTAGACGCGGGGCTTTACCCCAGGGGTGTTCTGGGAATGAGTTCCAGCGAGGCCGACCAGGCTTTTGCCCGGGGAGAAGCGGCCATGTACTTTGAGGGCGCCTGGAAAGGGGACAACTTTAAAACCGCCGGGGGTCAGGAATTTATCGACAAGCTGGAACGTATCGATTTTCCGGCCTTTACCGACTGCCCCGATGGGGATCCTTCCATCCACATAGGCGGGAACATCTGGGGCATGATGATCCCCGTAGGGCTTAACGACCGCCAAAAGGACGCGGCAATCCGTTTTGCCAAAGCCTACTGCGATCCCGTGTACAACGCGAAACTCCAGGAAACAGGCGCCCGGGTATTTGCCGGGGTAACCGATTATGACCGGACCAAGACCATGAAGATCTTCAACCAGTGCGTCGACGCCTATGTCAAGGCTCCGGTTTATATGTACTCCATGGATTCATACGCGGTGCCCAGCGTGGACCTGGCGATTAAGCAGACCGCCATGCCCGGTATCGTCTCCGGTGAATTCTCCGTTGCCCAGGCGGTGGCGGAAGTTAACAAAGCGGCAAAAGACTATTTGGCCAGCAGGAAATAATCCGTTTCCATAAATTTCCGGGGCGGGGAATTTCCCCGCCCTTTATCTTGAAAGCTTAACAGGCAGGCGGGGGCGCTATGGCGGCGGCAAAAGCGAAATTCGGTTTTCATATTCTCAGCGGCAAAACCGGCCAGGTGATGAAAAAAAGCTCTGTAACGCTTTGTTATATTTTTTTGTTTATCAATACAATCATCGTCCTCTATCCCCTGTTGTGGCTGACCTTTTCGGCCTTAAAGACCCAGCAGGAGCTTACCTTTAATACCTGGGGAATCCCCAAGGTCCCCCAGTTTTCCAACTTTTTCAAAGCCTGGACCCGGTCAAAAATGGGTTACTTTATGGTCAACAGCATCGTAGTATCCACCCTTACGGTGGTCTTTACCAATCTGGCCTGCGTCCCCCTGGCTTTCGTACTCTCCCGGTTTCAGTTCCGGTTTAAGCGCTTTCTCTACTTCGTTGTAATCGCCGGGATGATGATCCCCATTAATTCGGCCATCATCCCTCTCTATATTCTCGCAAACAACCTCAAAATGATGAACAACTTGTCCGCCCTCGCCCTGATCTACGGGGCCTTTAGAATACCCATCTCCGTTTTTATTCTCGAAGGTTTTATGAGCACCATTCCCAAAGAACTTGAAGAATGCGCCCATATTGACGGATGTTCGATATTCCGTGTCTTCTGGAATATCGCGGTTCCCCTTTCCCGGGATACCATAGCGACCGTTTCCATCCTGGCGGTTCTTAACGCGTGGAACGAACTCATGGTGGCCATGCTGCTGTTAAGCAGGCAGGTTCAAAAAACCCTGCCCATAGGGCTTATGGGGTTTATCAGCGAATATTCCGCCGAGTACACCCAGCTCTGCGCCGGAATTCTTATCGCCATAATCCCCAATGTTATTTTCTATGTTTTTGCCCAGGAAAAAATTCAAAAGGGCATAACCGCCGGCGCCCTCAAGGGATAGGGGAAGAGGAGAAACTGCTATGTTGGTAAAGAAAAAGGATATAGGCGTTTTAGCGCTGCTGGTTTTTCCGGGGCTTATCTATTACGCGGTTCTGCTGCTCTATCCCCTGGCTCAGGGAATCATCTTAAGCTTTTATAAATGGCCCACCCTGACCCAAAAGGTATTCGGGGGGTTTTCAAATTATGCCGAAGTTTTTAAGGCCACTCTCTTTTGGAAGTCTCTGAGGAATTCATTGATCTTTATGCTGGCAACCACGGTTCTCCAGGTAACCCTGGGCTATATTCTGGGCTATCTGGTTTATTTGCAGCTTTCGGGGCACCGGTTCTTTAAGACCATTTTCTTCATGCCTAATGTGCTTACTTCCGTGGCGGTGGGTTTTGTCTGGGGCTATATATTCAGCCCTTCCATCGGAATCCTCAAGCCCCTGATGACCGCCCTGGGTTTGGGAGAATATTATATTTCGCCCCTGGCGGTTCCCAGCCTGGCCCTGACGGCTATCATCATTGCCCAGGTCTGGAACCAGGTGGGAATTCAGATCGTCCTCTTCAATTCGGGCTTTATGGGCCTGAATGAGGAAGTTCTGGAAAGCGCTTCCCTGGACGGGGTAAGCGGGATAAAGATGCATACCCGCATGATAATTCCCCTTTCCCTGCCAATATTAAAAACCGTGATCATCCTTCAAATAGTGGGGTCCCTGCGGAGTTTTGATCTGATATGGGTCATGACCATGGGCGGCCCCAATCACGCTACCGAAGTGCTGCCCCTGCACCTTTTTGTCAACGCCTTCTCGTATTTCAAGCTGGGCTATGGAAGCGTTATCGGCGTTATCATATTTATTATGGCAATCGGCATCACCGGTTTACTGCGGTTCTTGATGCGTCAGGATAACATGAACTGACAGCATACATTATACAGCATCATTATTATTGAGGAGAAAAAAGATGGACGACAAAGAACTTATCAAGTTGATTAGGAAATGCAGGCTTGCCGATCTGGGAGACGGCATGGACGCCCTGGGGCTGGTTAATATGGGAACCATGAAGGACACTATGCGCCCCCTCAGGCCGGGGATTAGTTTTTCCGGTTTTGCCTATACGGTAAAGCTGGTACCCTGCCAAAAGCCGGTCAAGGTCTGCAAGGATATACAGGAATACTATGATGAATTGGAGAAGTGGTGTTCCGACACCTATACCTTTAACGGAGGGCTTACCAAGGAAACCTGCCCGGACACGGTGGTAGTGGTAGATATGGGCGGCTATCCCGGCGGGCTCTGGGGTTCCGAAATAGGGGCCGCGTCCATGATCAAGGGCGTCGCCGGCGTTGTACTGGACGGCGCCTGCCGGGACTCGGAAGAAGCCAACATTGAGGGGGTAAAGGTTTTCTGTACCCGCCGCACCTTTAACCATGTCTACGGCCGGCTGGTAAACGGCGGCGTCAACGTGGCCGTTGAATGTGCGGGCGTAACGGTACATCCCAGGGACATCGTCTGCGCCGATGACGAC
Organism: Treponema sp.; assembly: GCA_031274035.1. Classification (GTDB taxonomy): domain Bacteria; phylum Spirochaetota; class Spirochaetia; order Treponematales; family Breznakiellaceae; genus JAISNI01. The sequence continues at coordinate 6,997 of JAISQR010000344.1, forward strand.
GGCGTCCTGGTTATCCCGTATAACCGGGCCGAAGAGGTGCTCAAATTCGCCATTCCCATCATGGAAGACGATCAGAAGAAGCGGGCGGAGCATTACAAGAACCTCGGCCTCAAGCCCGACGCTTCCCTGGACAGAATGAATACCAAGTAAGGAGCAGTCAAATGGTAAGTTTTTGCAAAGAGGGTACGGGCCGGCTGGTGGTGATCAACCTGGAACGGGAGGATCTGCTGCTGGAAAGCATCCGGGACACCCTGGCGGAATACGGCATTAAAGACGCGGTTATCACCAGCGCGATAGGCTCGTTATCCAGGGTAGTGCTTCACCGGGTAACCGGGTTTCAGCCGGAACCGGTGGATGAATTTGTCACCCTTGAAAAACCCATGGAGCTGGCATCCCCATTTCCACATGGTGGTTTCCGATCTGGAACAGGCTTATACGGGGCATCTGGAGGAAGGAACCACCGCGCTTTATCTGGTGGAGATTTCCCTCCTGGAACTGAAGAACGTCGATCTTGTCCGCGTTCCGGATGAGCATACCATCGCCAAGCTCAGGTCAAAAATTAAGGCCCCCAAGTGAAGGCGATACGAAAAACAAAAAAGGTTTCCGGGGCCGAATTGATGGATATTCCTATCCCAAAAATCGGTCCCCGGGATCTGCTGGTAAAAGTAAAAGCCGCTGCCCTCTGCAAGTCCGATGTCGAAGTTTTTGAATGGACCCCTCTGGTACAAGCGGCCAATTACCGGCTGCCTTTTACTATGGGGCATGAATTTGCCGGCGAGGTTGTGGAAACCGGAGAACTGGTCAGCGCCTTTAGCAAAGGCGACCGGGTAGCCGGGGAAACTCATATTCCCTGCGGTACCTGCCGGGAATGCCGGACAGGAAATCAGCATATCTGCTCCAATCACATGGGAGTGTTGGGCCGTTCGGTAGACGGCGCCTTTGGGGAATACATCCGGCTGCCGGAGGTTTCCGCTATCAGGTTGTCTGTGGATGTTGACTATATCCAGGGTTCCCTCTACGAACCTCTGGGTACGGCAATCCATGCCCTGCAAAAGGTCTCTGTTTCGGGAGCAAACATAGCCATTCTGGGACCGGGGACCATCGGGCTTATGGCCTGTGAAGCGGCCAGGGCCATGGGAGCGGCCGGAGTGATTACCGTAGGGAGTAACCCCGAACGGCTCAGATACAGCTTGACACTTGGAGCCGATTCGGCAATCAACGCAAAGGAACAGAATTTTATTAAGGAAATAAAAAAGCAGTGTTCCCATCTGGATGCGGTGATCGATTGTACAGGGAATGCGGGACTGATAAATCAGGCCATTGATGCCTTGTCTGCCGCCGGCGTCCTTGTTCATGTGGGCATGGTTGAATCCGAGCTTGCCATCCCCCGGTATATGTACTAAACTTGACCCGTAAATATTCCTGTTTCCCGAAAACCATGATATAATGACAATTATTTGGGAGGGCACTATGTCAGGAGGGGAAAGTTTCAATATGGCGGAAGAATTCGCCAATGTGGATTTCAATGAGGCCAGGCTTGAAAAGCGGTTGGTGCGGACGATGGAAACACTGTCCAAGAATCCGGGTAATTCGATATGGACAAGCGCGGAAAACCGTGCTGAAGCATCGGACTAAAGTCCGCAGCTATTTATAACCTGCTGGGAAACGAAAAGTTTGACCGGGATGAAATAATCAACAACCCCGCCCCGAAGCTCCCCCTCGAACCAGTAAGCGGGTTCTGGGTATGTACCCTTCGCAAACAATCTAACTTTAACCGCCCAAATTCCTCCATCTCCTCATAATCTTCATAACCGCACAGAACCGCGGTAAAGGCTCTGACGATGATATCTATCAGTTTGTGCCGGATATTCCCGTATGCCGTCCGTCGCGGATCGTTTATCTTATCCAGATAATCTACCACCCGCGCCATATCCTGTATGCTTAATCGCCTCCATCATTCCCCTCCAAGGAATTGTGATGGCTTATTTTATTATATCACACCTGCTTCCTTATGGAAAAGTAAACGCCGATGCCCTGTGGGGAGCCGCCATAGGTGTACACTTAGTGAAAAAAATAGTGTAGATATAGAGGGATGGAAGAGGAAAACAACGTGTTTAATAAACTGCTGGAACAACACCTGTGCGGAGAGTTTTTTCAAAAACCTCAAATGGGAACCGGATGTTCTGGAGGGGAGGCATAGCAAGGAATTATGAAACATAAAAAAGCCCGTCCTGATGGACGGGCTTTTTAGCTCCCCCGCGCGGGTTCGAACCACGGACCCAGTGGTTAACAGCCACTTGCTCTGCCAGCTGAGCTACAGGGGAATATTAATAATACTATAGCGAAGTACAAAAAAAATGTCAATAGCATTTTTCTTTTAATCGTACTTTTTTAATTTAAACCGAAGGGGGCAGCCGGAAAAGTGTCTACAGTATGGGAACCATGCCGCAATAGACTGCCCGTCTTCAAAATTCTTCTTAATTAATGAACCGGCTCGACCTACTTATACAGCGGCCCTAATGCAGCGCAGGCACGGTAGTCGGCGCCTTCGCCGTCCATACCAAAGCTGTTCCAATAGCTTGGCCGGTAAACATTGCCGCTTTCGACATTGTGCATACAAACCGGAATGCGCAGTATACTCGCCAGGGTGATAAGGTCCGCTCCGTTGTGGCCGTAGGAAACCGCCCCGTGGTTGGCGCCCCAGGCTGCCATCACGGAATAGACATCTTTGAAGGGGCCTTCCCCGGTAAGGCGTGGGGCAAACCAGGTGCTGGGCCATGTTGGATCGGTACGGAGATCGAGCTTGTCGTGAACCGCATCGGGAAGGCCGACTGTGCAGCCTTCGGCAATCTGGAGTACGGGGCCCAAACCTTTCACCAGGTTAAGCCTGCACATAGTTACCGGCATATCCCCTTCGGTAACAAAGTCCGAGGAGTACCCGCCTCCCCGGAAGTAGCCCAAACTGGCATAACGCCAGCTTACCGCATCAAGGCAGGCCCCCGCTTCTTCAGCGGTAATCTCCCAGAAGGGCTTCATGGCGGGTTTGCCGTCCTTGCGCTCCTTACCTATGCCGTCAAGGGCTGCCGAACCGGAATTGATAAGGTGGATAATGCCGTTTGCAGCGCCGCCTTCCGGCTTCCAGCCGGTAACCCGTTCAATGGCCGCAGGGCTCCAGTAGGTTCGTACATCGGAGAATACCTGGGCCGTTCCGGTGAGCAGATGGCCGAACAGCATAGAAACCCCATTAAGACAGTCGTTTTCAGTGGCCACAATATACGGCGAACGTATGCCGTTCCAGTCAAAGGATGAATTCAGCATTACCTCAAGGAAATCCCCGTTGGGAAAGTGATCGTTCCAGTGCCGTTGTCCCTGGAAACCTGCCAGAATAGCATTGTGCCCCAAGGCTTCTTCCGCAAGGCTCTTACGTTTAAGATCGGGGTTTCCTACCATAAGGTCCCTGACGATAATTGCCATCTTAACGCAGGTCTTCCACACATCATCCTTGTGTTTACGATCATGCTGTACTTCTGCCGGATTGCTGTCGGGGCCTTCCTTACAGTTGGCTTTGACCCATTCCAGGGCCCGTTTGTATTCGCTGTCGGAGTATATCTTCTCTTCAAAGCGGCGGACCAATTCCGACATATCCACGTATTCATTACGCATACCCAGGTATTCCTGGAAGAAATCGGCATTGGTGATGGAACCGGCAATTCCCATAGAAACTGAACCTATAGACAGGTAACTTTTGCCCCGCATCCATACTGCGGCAAGCGCAGCCCGTACAAAACGGAGTACCTTATCCCGTACATCCTCCGGTATGGTATCAATATCCGAGAAATCCTGAACATCGCGGCCATAAATACCAAAGGCAGGCAGCCCTTTCTGGCTATGAGCAGCCAATACCGCCGCCAGATATACCGCGCCGGGCCGGTCCGAACCGTTAAAGCCCCAAACCGCCTTGACGGTAAGCGGGTCCATATCCATCGTTTCCGATCCGTAACACCAGCAGGGTGTTACCGTAAGGGTAACGGCGACATTCTCGCGGGAAAACTTATCCTGGCAGGCCGCGGCTTCCGCCACCCCGCCTATGGTAGTATCGGCTATGACACACTCAATATCCATACCGTTGGGATGCTTCAGGTTTTCGCTGATCAGCCTTGCCGCTGCCTTGGCCATACCCATTGTTATCTCTTCCAGAGATTCCCTTACCCCGCGCCTGCGGCCGTCAATTACCGGCCGTATGCCGATCTTAGGCACTGCACCATGAAAACGGTTTGCCGGTCTATTCATTTTGAGCCCCCTGTCCCCGGAGTTTGGATTTTCTACATCAGACATATTTCCTCCAATCTTGTTATAAGGGAATAACACCCTTCTTTAAAATGATATTGCCGTATTTGACGGTTTCACCGGACATTACTACGGCAAAGGCCTTTTTGCTGCGCTCGTAGAAAGCGAAGCGTTCTATACGTTCGGTAGGCGGCGTACCGGGCCAGCGCCGGTCTATGACCTCCCGATAGGAAGCCTCTACCGCGGGGTCCAGTTCGCTCCGGGAAACAGGCTGCATCATAATTACAGGCGGTGCAGCATAATCAAGGTTGATCAAGGCCAGTATACCTTCAAGCAGGCTGGGTATTCTAATACCATCGGCCCGAATCACCCTTGAATTATAGGTATCGCCCGGAAAAAATGCGTCGGCAAGTACAATTTCATCCCCGTGGCCCATACGGAAAAGGGCGTCCAGAAGTTCAGGACTAATCACCGGGGAAATACCAATTAACATGGCATCCTCCTTATTATTATATTGAAAGCTCTATACGGTTTCTGTCAAGGGAAAAATGCTTCCATTGTTGTCTATAAAAGATAGTTTCCCCCGCTACCGCCCGTTTTACTAAGCGAAAGAATACTTTTCCCAAGAGTTTGTGGGGCTTTGCGCATAAAATGAATGCGAACCGGAGGTTCGATTATACCTTACAAACTCCGAATGCTCGAAGAGCACAGCATATCCATTGATCGGTATTTTTTGCTCAGTGTGCCTTTGGCACACCTTCATGCAAAAAATACACAAGTGCAATCGGACACGCTATTTGTATAGACGCCCCTCTAAGAGAGAAGGAATATCGACGGTTTGTATCCGGCAGAGGCTATCACGATGAGGAACCCCTACCCCCCGGAACGAGCGAAAACCGAAATTTTTCGAAATTGACACGACTCACCTCTGCGGAGAACAGGATACGGGTGAATTGCGGAATAAAGTCTATTACGAGTTTACTTAATAGGGAGTGCATCCTATCCCATGAAAAATTACTACCTTACCCAAAGGGATCAGTACGGTCATTTCAGGAAGACAGAGCAGACTCATTTTACTCCGTCTATACAGACCCTTTGCATACTATTTGATATAGCTTAACTTTCCTAAATCGATCTCATGGGGCTTGCCTTCATCGGCAGCATAGCCCACCGCGACAGCGAGACCGTACTCATACCCTTCGGGGAAGTCGAGTTTTCCCTTCCAGTATGCGGCGGTATCGGGATCGTTGAATACCGCACCAGGAAGGCCAAGAATGATATTGCCAAGTCCCAGGGAGGCCGCAGCGATAGCGAGGTTTTCTGACATAATGCCTACGTCCACACCAGCCTTGTTCTTCACCGCGAGAAAGAAAACCGTGGATGCGTCGTAGAAAACCTTGTTATTGCGCTTCTTTATACGATCAACCACCGCTTCGTTACCGATCTTAACAAAATAGTCGATTACCGCCTTTTCAAGCTCCAATATGAGGGGGACATTTTGCACCACAATCACGTTAACGGGCTGAGAATTACCGCCGCTTGGAGCGGCCAGAGCAGCCTTCGCCAGCAGCGCTACGGTTTCATCATCAACCTTTTTATCAGTATATGCCCGGTTGGAACGCCTTGCGAAAATAGCGTCAAGTGTAGAATTAGACATTATAAATATACTCCTATAAAAACTTGCGTTTTTTTGCCGCAAACATATAATCGAAAGGGAAACATAGCTTCCCCATACTCCTTAATAATAGAAAGGGATCCAAAACAGTGGGACGCATTTTTTACAATTGCAACTCCCACCTTATATATAGCTCATCACACCAATTACCGCAAGACTACAACCCATGATATGCCCGGAATTATTTTATCTGTTACATATTCTGCCGGGAACGAGACTCGAACTCGTACCCCCTCACGGGGAGAGGATTTTAAGTCCTCAGTGTCTACCATTCCACCATCCCGGCAAATAAGGGCATAATTTTACTGAATATGTGTACTTTACCAAAAAAATAAAAAACAGTCAAGGATTGTATAAGTCTTCATTATTAGAACCGCAAATAATACAAATAAATAAGGCGTCTTCAAAATTTGAAAACGCCTCAAGTGTTTCTTAGGTTATACTCCTACACAACAGCGCAGCTTAGAGCTTGAATAATAGGTCCTCGTAGCCGGGGTAGGGCCAGGCTGCCTTGGAAACCAGTTTCTCAAGGGTATCGCCCCGGCTGCGAACGGCGTCCATAGCCGGGCGAACCTTCTCGAAATACGCCTTAGCCTGGGCAAAGGCTTCCGCTGTCTCTTGGGCCTCGGTAAGTGCAGTTTCAAGTTTCGCGGTTTCGTCGTAAAGCTCAGAGGCAAGCTCGGCAATACGTTTGGCCCGTTTCTCCTGGGGCGCGCTTACCGCATGGATGGCCGCCAAAGATGCCGAATCGCGGGCAAGTTCCGCAGCATAGGCGCTAACCGCAGGGAAAATATCCCTGCGGGCCATATCAATGCTTACACCTGCTTCAATATTTATCTGCTTGGAATACTTTTCAAGATAGATATGATAGCGGCTCTCAACCTCTTCCTTGGTTAGAATCTTGTGCGTTTCAAACAGTGATATAGTTTCGCTGGTAGTCAATACCGAAAGTGCGTCAACCGCATTCTTAACATTGGGAAGCCCCCTGCGTTCCGCTTCCCGTACCCATTCATCGGTGTAACCATTACCGTTAAAGATTACCCCGCGGTGTTTGCTATAGGACTCTTTGATGATAGCCTGAATAGCCTCATTTTTATTGCTTGCTTTTTCTAGTTTATCAGCAAATTCCATCAGAACCTGAGCAACTGCCGCATTAAGGTAGGTGTTCGGCGTGGCGATAGACTGTGAAGAACCAACCATGCGGAACTCAAATTTGTTCCCTGTAAAGGCAAAAGGACTGGTACGGTTTCTGTCGGAAACATCTTTGGGAAGGTTGGGGAGGCTCGTTACACCCAGCTTAATGGTACTTCCGGTATCCGTATGCCCGCCGGACTTCCCTTCGGCAATATTATCAAAGATTTCGGTGAGAGGACCTCCAAAGAAGATAGATACAATGGCAGGAGGCGCTTCATTTGCGCCTAACCGGTGATCATTGGCGGAGGTAGCTACAGAAGACCGTAAGAGCAAGGCATAACGATCCACAGCTTCTACGACTGCTGCTGAAAAGAGAAGGAACCGTGCATTGGATTCAGGATTCTCACCGGGATCACAGAGGTTTATTCCATCATCGGTACTCATGGACCAGTTATTGTGTTTACCGGATCCGTTTACACCGGCAAAAGGTTTCTCGTGGAGCAGGGCTTCCATACCGTGCCTGCGGGCTACGCTGCGGAGCGTTTCCATTACAAGCTGATTTGCGTCTACCGCCGCCGTGGTATTGCTATAAACAGGGGCTATTTCAAATTGATTGGGGGCAACTTCGTTGTGCTGAGTTTTAGCCGCTATACCTACCTTCCAAAGCTCGGTGTTGAGCTCCCTCATAAAGCCGGCAACCCGTTCCTTAATTGCCCCAAAGTAATGATCCTCCATCTCCTGGCCCTTTGCCGGCATAGAACCAAATACGGTCCTGCCGGTCAGGATAAGATCGGGACGCTTGTCATAAAAAGATTTATCCACCAGGAAGTATTCCTGTTCAGGGCCTACCGTCGTATAGACCCGTTTGGAAACTTCGTTCCCCAAGGCCCGCAGTACACGGACGGCCTGTTTGCTTAAAGCGTCAATAGATTTAAGCAAGGGTACTTTTTTATCAAGGGCCTGACCGTAATAACTGATAAATGCGGTAGGAATACAGAGGGTAGTTCCCGTAGGATCCTGTTTAAGGAAGGCAGGGCTCGTTACATCCCATGCAGTATAACCGCGGGCTTCAAAGGTGGCCCTTAAGCCCCCTGAAGGAAAGCTTGATGCATCCGGTTCACCCTTGATAAGCTCCTTCCCTGAAAATTCCATGATCACCTTACCGTCGCCGGTGGGAGCAATAAAGGAATCGTGTTTTTCCGCGGTAAGGCCGGTAAGGGGGTGGAACCAGTGGGTATAGTGGCTTGCACCCTTTTCAACGGCCCAGTCTCGCATGGCGGCAGCTACTACCTCAGCTACTTCCAGGGTAAGTTCTTTTTCTCCGGCTTGAACAGCACGGATCTCTCTATAGATGTTCTTAGGCAGTCTTTCCCGCATAAGAGCATTGGAAAAACAATTGGAACCATACAGTACGGCAACCGGCGTCTTGGTAAAATCAATTGTACTCATTAATCATCCTCCAAAAATAAATATATGTAGGTTATATAAGGTATATACAATTTACAAAGAAAGAAAAAGCAGGACGGCAGGGTAAAACCTTACCGTCCTCTTAATTTTTTTTTACTTTAGAGAACCTTTAAAAACTAAAGTTTTTAAGGAGCAAACTTAATTGCCGGTTCTTACCCTTTACCCGTTCCGTTTTTGGCAGAACAGGACCTCCTTTATTCGCTTAAAACTAATAAGGGACAATTAAAAAACAAGTCTTTAATTGTCCCTTGTCCTTTAACCAATAGCCACAGAACCGGTTTCACCCGTCCTGATTCGTATACACTCTTCGATAGGAAGTATGAATATCTTCCCGTCACCAATTTCCCCGCTTCGGGCGCCTTTGATAATAGCATCTACGGTAGGTTTAACAAAGTTATCATTAACCGCAATTTCCAAACGTACCTTTTTAAGAAGATTCACTTCCGTCTCGACACCCCGGAACTGCTCCACATACCCTTTCTGCTGACCGCAACCCATAGCGTTAGTTACCGACATCTTATAAACTTCTGCTTTATAAAGCTCCTGCTTGACATCATTCAACACATGCGGTTGGATATAGGCAATAATCAGTTTCATTCTTTTCCTCCTCCTTACATATTGGTAAATATCTGGAAGCCCGCATAGGCCTCAGACTTATGCTCGGACAGATCAAGACCCATCATCTCTTCCTTGGCGCTGACCCGCAGGCCTGTAATAGCCTTGATAATCAGGAAGAGGATAAGGCTGACAACTGCCGCCCAGGCGCCTACCGCTAGGATGCCGATGATCTGTTTTCCCAACTGGGCAAAACCGCCCCCGTGGAGGAGACCCAATACACCATCCGCTTCCGCATTCCCCCAAATACCGACTGCCAATGTGCCAAAGATACCACATACGCAGTGTACAGAAACAGCACCGACCGGATCATCCACCTTGAGCACCTTGTCGATGAACTCTACCGAAAGGACTACCAGTACGCCGGCAATAAGACCGATGATGATGGAAGCGCCGGGAGAAACCACCGCACACGGCGCGGTTATTCCCACCAAACCCGCTAGAAGCCCGTTCAAAGTCATGGATACATCAGGCTTCTTGAACCATATCCAAGAGAAGATAAGGGCGCTCACCGCACCGGCGGCAGCCGCCAGGGTGGTAGTTACACACACCCGCGCAATAGCCAAACCGCTCCAAATACCGCCTTCACCTACAGTAGCGAGTCCTGTAGAAGCGCCGTTAAACCCGAACCATCCAAAGAACAGGAGCAGAACCCCCAAAGCCGCATAGGGAATATTATGGCCGGGGAAGGCTTTAACGGTTACATGACCATCTGCCCCCTTAACATACTTCCCAATCCGGGGGCCAAGGACGATGGCGCCCATTAAGGCCGCCCAGCCGCCTACGGAGTGAACGACTGTGGACCCGGCAAAGTCGTGGAAACCCAGTTCGGCAAGCCAACCTCCGCCCCACACCCAGTGCCCTGAAATGGGATAAATAAAGGCTGAAATAAAACAGGTATAAATCAGATAAGACTTGAACTGGGTCCTTTCCGCCATAGCGCCCGAAACAATGGTTGCGGCAGTGGCGGCAAAGACCACCTGAAAAAACCAGCTTTTATAGAAGTTACCGGTTTCAATATCCAACGCCATAGGCCCATTAAAGAACTGATCGGTACCGATAAGGCCGCCCAGATCGGTTCCGTACATGAACCCCCATCCGAGCGCCCAGTAAACAATAGCGCCGAAACAGAAGTCCATCACGTTTTTCATGGTGATATTAGTGGCGTTTTTTGCCCGCGTCAACCCGGTTTCCACCAAGGCGAACCCAGCCTGCATGATGAAAACAAGTATGGCCCCGATGAAGAGCCAAACCACGTCCAGGGAAAATCCCAGGTTCTCAGCGCTCTCCTGGGCAAAAAGGGAAGCCCCTAAACACAGAAGAAGGATCGCTACAACAACTAATTTCCTTCGCACTTTTCTATCCTCCTAAAAAATATTACGGCTCTAACGCCGAATCAACTTATGCTTTTACTAAGCATGAATCATGCCAAGTTTTAAACAAAACATAGAGATTTTGAGGATTTTTACTAAAAAGTACAGGATTTAAGATTGAATTGACGGATTCTTTGCTTAGTGTACCTTCGGCGCCCCTTATGCAAAAAATTTGATTGACAGGTTCCTGCGGAAACTTCGCTTCCGTTAGAGTTTGCTGCCCTGTTCCCCTTGTTTTATCTATTAGCAATTATGCTATTTTTAATAAATATTACAAAAATGTAATTTTTCTAAAAAAAATTACATTTTTGTAATCCGAAAAGAACGCCAATTAATACCATAATGACTAACCCTCAATCCCATCTGCCGCTCGCTGATACCCAAACTACGGGCCGAAGCGGCCATATTACCGCCGCTGATCTTGAGGGCCTCGATAATAAGCTCTTTTTCCAACCGGGAAAGCGCCGCTTCAAGCGTTGTAGTCGGCTCAGTATTCGTGGAACTAGCAGACTGAAGACTGGGAGGCAGATTGTAGGAATGTATCACCGTGTCGGTAGAGAGGATAACAGCCCGTTCAATACAGTTCTCCAGTTCCCGGACGTTACCAGGCCAACTATAGCTGCTTAAAAGATCGATGGCAGGGGTAGAGATACGCTTGATGAGTTTGTTGTTCTTTTTGGCGTACTTTTCGGCAAAGTTATCCGCCAGAAGGATAATATCACTCTTCCGCTCCCGCAAGGGCGGAATATGCAGGGGGAATACATCCAGCCGGTAGTAAAGGTCTTCCCTGAAACGGCCGGCTTTAACCTCAGCCTCAAGGTTACGGTTCGTTGCAGCGATAAGACGCACGTCAACCTTGATGGTAGCCGTTCCCCCCACCCTTTCCAGTTCCCGTTCCTGGAGCACCCGCAAAAGTTTTGCCTGAACCTGGGGGGAAAGCTCCCCGATTTCATCAAGGAAGATGCTCCCGCCGTTAGCAAGTTCAAAACGACCCTTGCGCTGGCTCACCGCGCCGGTAAACGCACCCCGCTCGTGGCCGAATAGTTCGCTTTCGATGATGGATTCCGGCAGGGCTGCACAGTTAATCCTTACCAGGGGCGCTTGAGATCGCCTGGAAAGCCTGTGCAATTCCGCTGCGACCAGTTCCTTGCCTGTACCGCTTTCGCCGGTAATAAGCACAGTAGCATCACTAGGCGCCACCTGCATCAGCATCTCATAGACCCGCCGCATAGCGTTTCCTGTACCGATTATAGCGCTTCCTGGTGCGATGCGGCCGCTCTGATTAAGGTTATTCCGATTCTCATCCCGCATAGCATGGTTTTCCCTGAACCGGAACTGTTCCTCCATAATCCGCTCGCGCAGTTTAGCGGAATCTGCAATTATTGATGAAACCTTCTCCAAAAAAGCCTTGTCCCAGGCCATTTGCGCCTGCTTGTCATCCTCTTTTATCCGTCTTTCAGCGCAAAGTGTACCTATTACCCCTCCCCCTGAACGGATAGGCACGCAATACCAACTCAAACCTACCATGTCATCCCTGGTTCTATTCTTTGCACGATTCAAAAAATGTGTTTCTTTTGAAAGATCGCTTACTACAATGGCCATACCGGTTTCAAAAACCCTGCCTATCAGCCCTTCACCAAGGCGGTATACCCCCCGCTCCTTCTCCTCTGCCGAAAGTCCGTAGGCTTCCTCAATCTTTAGCAGCCCGGTAGCCCTGTCGAGAAGGGTTACCATACCCCAGGTAAGCCCTGCCCGCATTTCCAGTAGGCGTAAAAGCGGACCAAGCGCGGTCCGTAGTTCTACATGTTTATCAAAGGTACGTGCAATATCAAAGAGAAGCTCCAATTCCGCTTTTTCTTTTTTCATTTGCAGAATCTCAGAGGAATCGGCATTAAAGATAGAATTCATAAAAAAACGATATTACATTTTTGTAGGAATTACCAGAGGGTCATAAGAGTTTATGGGCAAGGCCCTACAAACTCCTAATGTAAAAAGCACTTAATATTATAGAGAAAAAATATATGAAAAACCGCATATACCTGAGTAGTTACGAAAGCTGGCGCCAAAGTATTGACAGAAAAAATTAACACGGTACACGCCCGATAAAAGCTGCGTTACAGATTCTGGTATCAGGCCCGGTTTGCAACTGCGCTGCCCCTCAACTGCACCCCGTTGTACCGCCGCAGGTATCGCACTTCATACAGGTGCCGTTTCTAACTAGGCTAAATGAACCGCAAGCCGGACACGGATCGCCTTCGTAGCCTTTAATCCGAGCCTGGGCTATCTTGATCGATTCGTCTTGATCCGGCTTTGACCCCGCAACGTTTCCCTGATCGGCATAGCTGCCGCCGGCAGCCGCCCGCGCCTCTGTTCCCCTGTAGGTTGCAGTATCGGGGTTTATACTGGTAGTGCCGGTAGCAAGAAGATCATCGGGCTTTACCTGGCCCAGATCGGTACGTCTTAGGTAACTGATGGCAAGATCGCGGAAGATATAGTCGATGACGCTGGTGGCCATTTTAACATAATCATGACCTTGAACCACGCCGTTAGGCTCGAAACGGCTGAAGGTAAAGGCATCCACGTATTCTTCCAGAGGTACGCCGTACTGAAGCCCCAGAGAAACGGCGATGGCAAAACTGTTGAGCAGGCTTCTGAATGCAGCCCCTTCCTTGTGCATATCGAGGAAGATTTCCCCCAATTTGCCGTCATCGTATTCACCGGTACGGATAAAGATGGAATGACCGCCAATCTTGGCCTTCTGGGTATAGCCCGCCCGCCGGTTGGGAAGGGATCTGCGGAGGCCCCTCGGTTCGGACGCAGCCCGTCCGCCGCCGCCCCACTCAGACGCTTCGCGTCCGCCCTTGTCCCGGGCAAGACTCTGTTCCAGGGCTATGATGGTATCGGCCAGCGGGTCCGTACCCGGAGCAAACGAGGAGAGCGGCTGGGAGAGTTTGGATCCGTCCCGGTAGAGGGCTACGGCTTTTAGACAACTCCGCCAGGCCAGCAGATAGGCGCCTTTTACATCCTCGTAATCGGCTTTGTTGGGCATGTTGATGGTCTTGGAGATCGCGCCCGAAATAAAGGGCTGTACCGCAGCCATCATCCCTATATGGGCCTTCCAGGGGATAGAACGCCTTCCGTTTTTGCCGGACGGCGTAGCGGTATCAAAGACCTTGAGATGTTCCTTTTTTAGATAAGGGGCGCCCTCAATTCCCATAGACCCGCAAATATAGAGCTCCGCATTGGCTATTTCATCGTCATTGTAGCCTAAATGCTTAAGCAGGTTAAACCCAGGGAGGGACCAGGTCGATTCAGGAATACGAAGTTTATCTTCAACAAATTCCTTGCCGAGAATCCAGGGGTTAAAGATACCTTCAAGGTTCATTGCAGAATTTACCGCGCCTTCCGCCGCTGCAATTGCCTTTGCGCTAAACCCCTGCCGGGAAAGACTTTCGGCATTGATGAACGGCGCATTTACCAGGGTCTTATGTCCGGTTGCATAGGCGGCTATCTCTTCAATTTCCGCATCCTTGTAACCAAGGGTTTTCAGGGCCAGGGGCACAGATTGATTGATGAGCTTGAAGTAACCGCCGCCCGCAAGTTTTTTGAACTTAACCAAGGCAAAATCGGGCTCTACGCCGGTTGTGTCGCAGTCCATGAGAAGTCCGATAGTCCCGGTCGGCGCAACGGCGCTTACCTGGGCGTTTCTAAAACCATGATTACCGCCCAGTTCCAGCGCACGATCCCAGGAACGCCGGGCAGCGTCAAGCAGGTAAGGGGGGCAGTAGGCGCTGTCTATTCCCTTGGGGCTGGTATGGAGGCCCTCGTATTCAGACGCGGGGACGTTGTACGCGGCCCGCCGGTGGTTGCGGATAACCCGCAGCATACTCTCGCGGTTTTCGCCGAAACGGAGGAAGGGCCCCTGTTCCGCAGACATGCGTGCGGACTGGGCGTATGCCTCGCCTGAGAGTATGGCCGACAGCGCTCCTGCCACCGCACGGCCTTCCTCGGAATCGTAGGCCATGCCCATCACCATAAGAAGGCTGCCCAGGTTGGCGTAACCAAGGCCGAGGGTACGGTACTCATAGGATAGTTGTGCAATACGGGGCGCGGGGAACTGGGCCATAACTACGGAAATTTCAAGGATGGCCGTCCACACCCGTATGGCATGAAGATAGCCTTCAACATCAAATCCCTGAGTTTCACGGTTATAGAACTTGCCCAGGTTGATCGATGCCAGATTACAGGCCGTATCGTCAAGGAACATATACTCCGAACAGGGGTTTGAAGCCCGTATCTCCCCGCCCGCGGGACAGGTATGCCAGTCGTTGATCGTCGTATGATACTGAAGACCGGGGTCCGCACACTGCCAGCTTGAACGGGCTATCTGCTCCCAGAGCTTTCGGGCCTTGATAGTTCTATCGTTCTTCCCCGAAATCCGGCCGGTCAGCGTCCAATTCCTGTCATCAATGACAGCGTGCAAAAACTCATCGCTTACACGGAGGCTGTTATTGGAGGACTGGCCTGAAACCGTGTTGTAGGCTTCATCGTCCCAAGCAGTCGTAAAAACTTGGGGGCTGACATCTTCATCGCCCTGTTCCAGCCTGCGCAGGAGTTGGTAGAGGTAGGCGGAGGGCAGCCGGTCGGAAAGGGCCTGCCGCAGAGCCAAGGCAAGCTCCCGGTTTTTTTCTACATTGAACTTGCCGGCGCCCGGGCCGCGAAAGCCAGCCAGGGCCTTCTTTACCGCATCCAGATTCTTTTTTATTACCGCGGAACCTGCCGCCATAGATGCAACCTTGTGTTCCTCCTGGGCCTTCCATTCGATGTACCTTTCTACATCGGGGTGATCCACATCCAGCGTTACCATCTTTGCGGCGCGCCGGGTGGTTCCGCCGCTCTTGATGGCCGATGCCGACCGGTCGCCTATACGCAGGAAGGAAAGCAGGCCGGAGGAAACGCCGCCGCCGGAAAGCCGCTCGTTTGCCGCCCTGAGCCGGGAAAAATTGGAACCTGTCCCTGACCCGTACTTGAAGAGCCTTGCCTCGCGGGTAATAAGGTCTATGATGCCGCCTTCATTTACCAGATCGTCTTCTATAGAAAGAATGAAACAGGCATGAGGCTGCGGCCTCTTGTATGCGCTGTCGGATTTTTTCAGCGTACCCTCAGCCGTATCGTAGTAATAATGCCCTTGGGGAGGGCCGTCTATACCGTAAACCGCATAGAGCCCCGTATTGAACCACTGAGGGCTGTTGGGGGCGGCCATCTGCCGGGCAAGCATATAGCAGGTTTCGTCATAGAATGTCCTTTCATCGTCCCCGCTGTCAAAATAGCCGTTCTGCCGGCCCCATTCCATCCAGGTATAGGCCAGGCGGTGAAAGACCTGCCGTGCATCATGTTCAGCGCCGTCTTCGGGTAAAGGCTGAAATGTATCCTCCGAAGGGCCGGACCCTGGATATGCCCATTTCTTCCATTCATATATCTTGTCCGCCGGCACACCGGCCCGCCGGAAATACTTTTGAGCAATAATATCGGCGGCAATCTGACTCCAGAAAGCAGGCACAATCACTGTTTCTTCGGAAAAGATGAGCTTCCCGTCGGGATTGCGGATCTCACTCTTGCGTTTTTCAAACCGTATATCTTTGTAGGGGCCGTATTCCGGCTCCGTAAAGAAACGTTCAATATGCATTGATTCCTCCAGTGTTTATAATAATAATCGGAAAGTTAGGACGCTAATCCGCTCCAAATGCCAAAAATCTTTGACGCTATATTATGGTATATAGAATTATACCCCTGAGTAATTACAAAATCTGGGGGCCGCCTGCCTGCGTCGCAGCGCGGCAGGCAGTTGCAGAATGTTAGGTTTTGAAACCGCAACCCTTTTTGCCGCCTTATCAGAATCGCCCATATCCGCTAAAATTGAATCATGGCGACAATTAAGGATATTGCCCAACTGGCCGGGGTTTCCCAGGGAACGGTTTCCCATGTACTAAACGGGAAGGGTATTGTAAGCAGTGAAAAAATAAAACTCGTGGAAGAAGCCGTTGCTCAACTCGGTTATGTCATCAATGAACGGGCGCGGATACTACGGAAGGGACGGGGAAACAGCCTGGTGGTGATCCTTCCCAATATACGCTCCCTGCAATATGTGGATTTTTATGTTTCCTTTAAAGCCTTTGCGGAAAAGCAGGGGTATCCGGTAGTTCAGTATATTTCCAATGACGATCCCAATACAGAGAAAGATATCTTTACCCAGATCAGATCCGGCATGGCCGCCGGGGTGGCGGTATTTTCCTGTCTGCGCCAGGACGCCGGATATTACCGGAACCTGGGTTTTAAAGAATGGGAATTACTGTTTGTTGAACGGGATCAGGCTTTTCCTGTTCATTATATAGGCTTTGACTATCAGGCCGCGGGCAGGGCCCTGGCGTCGGAAGTTCTGGGCCGGGAAATTAGATCCCTGGCCCTTGTAACGGACAATAGGGAATATTCAAACGAAAATGATTTTTATACTGCTTTTACCGGAGAACTTGGAAGAAAAAATGGGCCTGCTCTTAACCATACACAAACCAGTTTATCCCATGCCTATCAAAGTGTCATGCAGCTTCTGGGAACGGCCCTTCCCCAGGGAATCGTAAGCTCTAATTACGGCCTGGCCCCTGTCATCAGGGATGTGGAGCGGACCTTTTATCAGTCCGTCCCTGTTTTTATCGCCGCAGTATCGCCCCTCTTTACCATGCCGGAGTATAGTTTTTTTAAATATGAGTTGAACTACCGGCTTATGGGAAAGACAGCGGCACAGCAGTTAATAGAAAACATCAAGGGACAAACCAGAGTGCGGCGGACCATATTACCAAACACCGGATTCCGGCGCTGGTATAAGGGGCCGGTGTTTCCCCGCTTCGACGCTGCGGAAAAATTGCATGTCCTTACCCTGGAAAACCCTACCGCGGAGACCATGAAACACCTCTCCCGAATTTTTACCCGGTATACAGGGATAGAGGTACACATCTCCATCTTTTCCTATGACGAACTTCACGAGGTCATCAATACCCTGGGAAAATCCAGTATTTATGATGTGTTACGGATGGATGTTACCTGGCTTCCCTGGTTTTCTCCCAAAATACTGCGGCCCCTGGATGATATTGATCCTGAATTTACCTGGGAACCGGAAAAATATATCGAGGGCCTCAACAAACAATATTTTCTGGCCGAAGGCCGTTTTTACACCCTGCCGGTTTCCCCCAGCACCCAAATGCTCTTCTACCGGAAGGATCTTTTTGAAAGCACATCTCTAAAACGCCTCTACTACGAAACCAACAAGGCGCTCCTGGTTCCTCCTCAAAATTTTACCGATTACAACCGGATTGCCCGGTTCTTCACCAGGGCCGAAAATCCCCATTCCCCCGTTCTCTTAGGTTCAACCCTTACCATGGGAAGCACCGGGGTGGCGGCTACGGAATTTTTAACCCGTTATTTTTCCTTTACCGATTCCCTTTTTGATGATTCTGGAAGGCTCCTTCTCCAGGGAAAACATGCCCTACGGGCGCTGAAAGATTTGATTGAATTAAAATCCTATACCGGAGAGCAGTACAGTAATTGGTGGACCAACGCGGCCCAGGAATTCTCCCGTGGTGATGCGGCCATGACCATACTTTACAGCAACTTTGCCTCAGCTATTTTCAGCAGGGACTCCCAGGTTATTAATAAGGTGGGTTATGCCTTGGCGCCGGGACGCAACCCCATCATCGGGGGCGGTTCCCTGGGGGTTTCAAAGTACAGCAAACACCCGCGGGAAGCCCTGGCCTATATCCGCTGGTTCTGTGATGAACCGGTTTCTTCCGCCAGAACCCTGCTGGGAAGTGTCCCCCCCTGCCGGGAATCCTTTGACAACTATGAGATCATCGACGCCTATCCCTGGCTGGAATTATCGGGGGAAAGTTTTTCCCGTTCAAACTGCCGGCGCACCCCGTCGGGAGGCAGCGCCCCCTTTGATGAACGGTATTTCCTGAGCATACTGGGCCTGGAAGTTAAAAATGCCGTAAACGGCGCCGTCAGCCCGGAAAAAGCCCTGGAAAACGCCCAGGCATCGTATGAAGCGGCGGCAGCGGCTATTACAGGAACATCCTCAAAGCAAAATCTGCGTAAAATCCGCGAACCCCCTTCTCACGGCCCGTCCGGTTCGTAGAGGGCGGCCAGGGCAAAGCCCTTTTCCATGAGGATCTGCCGGTAGTCCGTATCCAGGTGTATACAGTATATCCGGCTATGGGTTTCAGGGGGAAAGGTCTTTTCAAGATAGGCCAGGCTGCCGTGGGTTGCATGATCCCCCGGCTTCAGGGCGGCGTCCTGATATATCCGCCCTATCTCCCCGTTAAGGAAGCCCCTGATTACGGGATCGGGGACATACTTTGCGTCCCCTGAATAGTATATTTTCCCCTCCGGCCCGCTGATGATATAGCCGAAACAGGTCATATTATCCACATGCTCCACTTCTACCGCGTCAAAGCTCAGGGCTTCCCCTACAAGCCGCGGTACATATTCATAACAGGAACGTTCAATACCCATAATATCCAAAAGCCGGATCACCGTATCCAGAGGGTGCAGAACTCTGATGGTTTTTCCAAGCACATAATAACAGTAGGAAACCAGGGAAGCCAGGCTTCCTGCATGGTCCCCGTGAAGATGGGTGATAGCAGCGGTGATCCGGGATGCGGCACGGAGAGCCGGATGGTTCCACAATTTGCCGAAGGCGGTTTCTCCGCAATCAATAAGATAAAACTGATCCTCCCATACAAAAAAGCCGTTTGTATTTTCCATCTTGGGGTTGAAGGCCGAACCCATCCCCAGGAATTTGATGTCCATGATGTCTTTCCTTCCCCGGCTTTTATTCAAAGGGGGTCTAATACCCCGCCCCCTCTGGGGCGGTTCAATTACCCGCCAATGATGGCGGGGTAGTTCATTTAATACCGGAACTTACAAAGCTGTTGATGAATTTCTTTTGAAAAATAAAGAATAATAGCACCAGGGGGGCGCAGATAATAAACGTGGCGGCGCATACGTTGGCCCACTGCATTACCGCTTCCTTGGATTTCGCGAAGAGCGCCAGCCCTACGGTTAAGGTTCTGTTTTCAGGAGAATTCGTTACAATCAGAGGCCAAAGGAAGTTGTTCCAATGGTAACTTACCGATACAAGTCCAAAAGATATATACGCGGTTTTCGCGCTGGGCACGTACACATTGAAAATAATCTGAAGGATATTACACCCATCTATCACCGCGGCTTCCCCCAGGGCCTTGGGGACGGTCTTAAACATCTGTCTTAAAAGGAAAATGCCGAAAGCGCTGCCAAAGAAGGGCAGCATGATCCCCAGTTTTGTATCGGTAAGATGTAGATCGCTTAAGATCATATAGTTGGGACTGATGAGTACATCATTGGGGATAATGATCTGCACAAAGATAATGAGGAATACCAATTTTTCGCCCTTGAATTTAAGTACCGCCAGGGCATAGGCCGCCAGAGTAACGGTAAGAAACTGAACGCCGAAGGTTGCGACGACTACGGTGATAGTATTGATATAATACCGGGCAAAAGGAACGTTGCCCCATACATAATTGACGTTATCCAGGGTCGGCGCCGTATGGGGAAAGATGCTCATGGTAAAGGAAGCCTCGGTAAAGGCTGTTCCAATCATCCACACCAGGGGAATAAGCCATACAAGGGCCAGGAAAGAAGCCAGAGTCATAAGGGGTATATTATTTCTACGCATAAACCCTTCCTAATCAACTGTAATAAATTTTCCGGTCCGTTTTTACAAACTGGATCATGGAAATAACCAGCATAATTACCAGCATGATAACCGTAAGGGCCGAAGCCTTGGCCTGATCGAAAAAGGTAAATCCCTGCTGGTAGATATAATAGAGCAGCATAGTGCTGGCGTTGTTGGGCGCCCCTTCGGTCATGATCACGATATGATCCACCAGTTTGATACTATTGGTGAGGGCTATGGTAGAAACAAAAAGCAGGGTCGGCCCCAGCATAGGCAGGGTGATTTTGCGGAACACGGTACAGGGCCGGGCGCCGTCAATGGTCGCGGCCTCGTACAATTCAAGAGAAATATTCTGAAGCCCCGACAGGAAGAAGATCAGCAAATATCCCGCTTCCTTCCAGACATACATCAGAGACATGGCGGGAATTACCGTGTTTTTATTGGACAATACATCCAGGGGTTTTATGCCCAGTTTTGATAAAAATTGATCCATCATGCCGGTGCGGGCCATATAGATAAACATCCATATACTGGCAATGGCGATCATGGGCATTACCACAGGATAAAAAAAAGCGGTGCGAAAGAAGCCGACCCCCTTGATTTTGGTATTAACGATCATCGCAAGGCCAAGGCCGATAACCATGCTGGGGATAACCGTAAGCAGGGAGAATATAAGGGTGTTTCCCATGATTTTCCAAAACAGGGGAGATTGGGCAAATTCCGTGTAATTTTTTAAACCGATAAATACCGGCTCCCACATCCCCAGAGCATACTCGGTAAGACCGTAATAAAAACTTTTGAAGATAGGAAAAATGGTAAAAAGAAGCAGAAACGACAGTGCCGGGGCAAGCAAAACCCAGGCCAGAATAGTGGTCTTTATACTGCGAATTTTAGATGATTTTGGGATACCCTGCGGCATGGCTAACTCCTCTTTTGTACAAAGCGCATAAAATAGTATAAATATTCATGTTTATGAATATTTATACCTTACAAACTCCGAAAGCATGCCCATTTATCGGGATTTTTTGCATATTCATGCAAAAAATCCACAAGTGCAACAGGCTGCTAGGAACCTACCTGTTACTGGTATCTTTTAAGCGCTTCGGTCGCTTCAGCCTGAGCGGCCTTCATGGCCTGGGCGGCGGTGGCTTCCCCGGTTACCGCCGACTGGATATGGTCATTGAGGATACGCCATATCTTTGCTGAGTCATAGGTGGTAAGCTCCGGTTTTGCCAGTGGAATCTGATCAAAGGCGACTCTGGCCTGGGGTACCTTGGCATAGTAGTCCTTCATTATCTGGGTATCCAAGGCAGACTTACGGGTTGCCACATAACCAGTGTCCACATTCCACTGGGCCGCCCGTTCCGGGGTGGTGGCGAATTTGATAAACTTCCAGGCCGCCTCCTGCCGTTCCTTGGGGATTCCCGCGGAGACATAAAAATTACCCCCGCCGGTGGGGGCTCCCATCCGTTTGTTTCCCGGCAGGAAGGCGACGCCGAATTTAAATTTTGCATTGTTGTTAATGTTTGTAAGGTTACCGGTAGTATGATAGATCATAGCCGCTTGCCCGCTCAGGAATTGACCGGGCAAATCGGTCCACTGGACTATGCCCTTCTGCATAACATTGTACTTATTCTGCAAATCCAGCCAGAACTGAAGGGCATCCACATTTTCGGGGGTGTCAAAATACACCTGCTTGCCGTTCTCGCTCATCAGATTCCGTCCGTCAGCGGAATTCTGTAGGGCAAAACCGGTAAATCCCCACTGGGCGGAACCGGAATTAAGGGCCGTCCCCACCCCGTAGCGGGTAATATTCCCCGATGCGTCCCGTTTAGTAAGTTTTTGGGCGTACTCAACCAACTCTTTCCAGCTTACCGGCGGCTTTTCAGGGTTTAAACCCACCTCGGCAAAGGCATCCTTGTTGTAAAAGAGTACCATGGTACTCCGCTGGAAGGGGATGCTGTAAATTTTTCCGTCCACCCAGGAATCTTCCATAAAGCCGGGAAGAAAATCGTCAATATAGGCTTTTCCTGCCGCTCCATCCGTTGCGATAAGATCGTCCAGAGGAATGGCCGCCTTGGACGCCGCCATGGAAAAACGCTGAGTTGCCAAATTGATAAAAAAATCAGGGGGATTCCGGCCCTGAATGGCGGTCTGTATCTTAACCACTGTATCATCGTAGTTGCCTGTGTAAACCGGTTTCACGATGATATTAGGATTTTCCCTGGTAAAATCCGTGCATATCTTATCAATAAGGGCGGTTAGAGGACCGCCTACATTGACGGGGTAAAAAAAGGTAAGTTCCATCTTTCCGGGAGATTGAGCTTCCCCAGAACCGCCGGCGCTCAGGAATGAGAACGCCGTACCCAATAACACCGCGACTAAAAGTTTCTTTTTCATAACATCTCCTCATCAAAAATACATCGGAATATCTTAAAAATACCTCCAAAACACCCGCAGGTTTATTGGAGGTATTTTTAATTCTAAGATAATTCATATTTTGAAACGTGTCAAATATTATAGGTATTATTTTTTAATAATATGCTTGCCTAGAGCCGCGGACACGAAGTGTCCGATTGCACTTGTGGATTTTTTGCATGAATATGCAAAAAATCCCGAGCAATGGGCATGCTGTACTCTTCGAATATTCGGAGTTTGTAAGGTATAAATTTGCAATTTATTGCAAATTTATACGATTTTTGGGCAAAGCCCCACAAACTCCTAGGAGTTTGTGGGGCTTTAGTATGCACCGCAGCCTCTATTTACCTATACAACCTGTCCTGCTCATTTTTGCAAAGAATAACGTAAGTCTATAATATAGTTAGTCTTATAACTTAAAAATCATTGTGTCAATAGCCCTATGTTCAATAAATTTAAGATATATAACGTTGAGTTTTGTAATGATTAAACTAAGGACTATCCTCGCCGAGAATTTAAAGGCGTACCGGAATGAAATGGGGCTTTCTCAATTGAAACTGGCGGATTTGGTGGATACCGCCCCCAATTATATAGCTATGATCGAGGCGGAAAAACGCTTCCCTACCGACACCATGCTTGAAAAAATCGCCGCCGCCCTTGAGAGGGAGCCCTGCGAGTTGTTCGCCATTACCCCCATACACAAACATTGGCAAGAAACCTTGCTGGCAGAATTGGCCGAATTCATCAGCGCAAAACTACAAGCGGCCCAAAACGCCGGATCGTGAGAATCTCCGCCCCGCTAGCAGCCTGTTGCGCTTGTGGATTTTTTTGCATAAATATGCAAAAAATCCCGATCAATGGGCATACTTTCGGAGTTTGTAAGTTATTTTGGCGCCTTGGCGCCATGTGCGGTATATTTCCGGTATATAAAGGACAAAGAGAAACGGCGTAAGATCAAATAAGATAATTGAAGTTGAGAAGAAGGAGGAGGGTGGAATTGGGAAAGTGAAACGAGAAATGAGGGTATAGTTTTTTTACCCTATACCCTGTATCTGTTCGTAGTTAAAATGAGAAGTACCTTTCCCTTACTTCCGGTATATAAACCGCTCGCCCAGGCTGAATATATGAAACTTCCGCCCCGGACATAGACGGTACATACAATCGGCAAAGTTTGCGGGATTTTCGCTGTTATTGGGCATCATGTCGTAGTGGGAAGGAATGGTCAAATCTACATTTAAAACACAGGAGAGCTTAACCGCATCTAAAATATTCATATTGCCGATAATACCCCTGGAGGTACGATCCCAGTCAGTGCCGTTGATGGGCAGCATAGCTATATCAATAGGCGCCATGCCTTTAAGGGTCTCTACAAGCCTGGGTGCGGCCCAGGTATCGCCGGCATGGTAAACGGAAATGCCGCCGCCCTTGAGAATATAGCCTAAAGAGACGTAGTCTCCGTTTTCGTCGGCGCTATAGTCAGGATGAGAGGCTGCAAGCGGGTAGAGGCATACGGCAGCCCCAGAATCGGCATTTTTGCCTAGAGACAGGACCCCGCCTTCCTGAGCCCCCAGAACCCTGCTTTCGCCGATGCCTGCTTTGGTAAGTTTGCCCCGAAAGGGCTTAGGTACAATAAAACACGCATGGGGGTTCACCCTTGCCAGGGGAAGGATAGTCTCCAGGTTCAGATGATCGGCATGGTCGTGGGTGCAGAGGTAATAATCTACCCCGTACAATTCCTCCGGCGCAAAGGGCGGCGGGTAGAGGCGGATGCTTTTCCCTTCCCTGTCCTTTAAATCGTTAAGGATAGTATCTATCAGGATGAGCAGACCGTTTAATTTGACCGCAAAGCCGTGCTGGCCCATAAACCAGATGTAAGCCGCTCCCTGTTCCGGCCCGGCCCCTTCAATTTCCGACAGGAGCGCCCGTCCTTTTTTATACCATCTTTCCCCGTTCATACATTCCCCCAAATATAAAGCGTCCTACTTTAAGGATACGGCAAAAAATCCCGATCAATGGGCATGCTGTACTCTTCGAGTATTCGGAGTTTGTAAGGTATATCGAACCTCCGGTTCGCATTCATATTTATGAATATTTATACCATTTTATGCGCGAAGCGCAACAAACTCC
>JAISQR010000354.1 GCA_031274035.1 Treponema sp.
GACCCAAGCCCTGTATAGGGCATGGTACGGCTGGCAAAATAGGCAATTTGATGGTTTCTGGTTACGGGATTTCCGTATTTTACTTCATCAACGGTAAGGCTGTTGGGAAGTTTTCCCGGGCTTATTATCTCAATACGGTTATCAAAAATAAGAAGGCGCACAGGGGCGCTTTTAAAATAATCACGATGAACAAGCGCGTTCTGTAAAACTTCTTCCAGGGCGATAATTGAAACTTCCGGTATGCCGCTTGAATTAAAGCCCTGGCCGTTTTGCGGATATCGTATACTGCTTTTAAGGTATTGCATTCCCTGTTTATACAGGTATGGCAGTATACCGGTAATATCTTCCGGCTTGCTTCGGTAATTACAGCCGCCTATGTCATTTCCGATAAAGGTAACAGTTTTTATGGTGAACACCGGCCGGAAATGCTGCGGATCTTTTGCAAAAAACAAAAGCCCGGCCAGGGTTAGATGTCCGTTCCGTAAAACCTTTTTTGCCTGCAGCGCCTCTTCAAGGGAAAGTCCTTTTTCTTCAAAGGTTTGGCCGAATTCTTTTTTAAAATACTCCGCAAAAAGCCATTCATCAACATCTTTAATAGTGGAGTCAAAAATTTCCGTTTCATCGGCAAGCAGATGCTTGCTGCCCAGCAGCCGCGCAATTTCATCGTTGGACGTAACTTTTCTTTTATCTGAACCGTTTTTTACATATATTATCCCATTGGAATCTTTATACGGTTTGGACAAACCTTCTTCAACACTTATCACAACGATTCGGTTTTGGTTTACAGAAACCGTCTCGGTTGTAAGGATAATGGGCGGGTATACCTTTTGGGACGCCGCGTTTACGGCCTGGCGGTTCAATTCCTGTATTTCGGCATAAGAAAGGCCGACGGTTTCCCCGGTCTTGTCGTTAACGCCGAAAATAATCATGCCGCCTGAAGAATTTGAAAAGGCAATCATTTCATGGGCAAGGCTGTCTATATGCGGCAATCGTTCTTTGAATTGTACTTTACTTGATTCGCCGTCTTTTAGTATTTCAACAAGTTCTTGTTCGTTCATTTTTTTTACCGTATTTTTTCCACCCATTCGCTGTTTGCCAAATACCATGCCGCGGTTTTTTCAAGGCCCTCTTCAAAATTGACGCTCTGTTTCCAGCCCAGTTCCCGTTTTATTTTGGAACAGTCAATGGCATAGCGCCGGTCATGGCCGGGACGGTCTTTTACAAAGGTGATTGTGCCCCGGACCTTTTCCGCATCAAGGCCGGCTTTTTTGGATACTATATCAATGAGAACGTTGAGGAGCCGGATGTTTTCCCATTCGTTCTCCCCGCCCACGTTGTATTTTTCTCCGGTAACGCCTTTTTGAAGAATGTTCCAGACTGCGCGGTTATGATCATCCACATACACCCAGTCACGGATATTTTTTCCGTCGCCGTATACCGGCAGGGGTTTTCCTTCCAGCATATTGAGGATGGAAAGGGGGATGAGCTTTTCGGGAAATTGATACGGGCCGTAGTTGTTCGAACAGTTTGAAAGGGTAAGGGGAAGCCCGTAAGTATGATGATAGGCCATCGCGAGGTGATCGCTTGCCGCCTTGCTTGCCGAATAGGGGGAACGGGGATCGTAGGGGGTTCCCTCGGTAAAACGGCCTGTTGCGTCAAGGGAGCCGTAGACTTCATCGGTACTGATGTGGTGAAAAAGCGCACCCTGACGGAAACCGGCCTCCGTTCCCCAATAATTCCGGGCAGCTTCCAAAAGGGTAAAGGTTCCCATCACATTGGTTTTGATAAATTCTTCGGGGCCGAGGATGGACCTGTCCACGTGGCTTTCCGCGGCAAAGTGTACAAGCGTATCTATGTCGTATTTTTTGAATATCGATTCAACAAGGGCCCGGTCGCATATATCCCCGTGTTCAAAAATATAACGAACTGTCCCAAAACGCCCCGCAATGTCCGCAAGGCTTGCGGAATTCCCCGCGTAGGTAAGGGCGTCAAGGTTGATAATACGGCCTGTAAAAGCCGGGGTTTTCTCAAGGAGGAGGCGTATAAAATTACAGCCGATAAAACCGGCGCCGCCTGTTACCAGTATGTTGGAAAGAGAACGGGGAACTATATTTTCCACTGTGAGCCCTTATCTTTTGTCAGTATTCCTAAAAAACTGCCCAGGCTTTTATCCCACGCAGGGATCGTTATTCCCAAAGTTGTTTTTATTTTGGTTTTATCAAGTACCGAATACTCAGGACGTTTTACCCTGGCGGGAAATTCGGTGCTGGTACAGGGTTTTACTTTACAGTCTTTGACCAAAAGTCCCCGGCTGCGGCCCTGCCGGTAAATCTCCAGGGCAAAATCAAACCAGGAGATGTTTCCCTCGTTCGTATAATGGTAGATGCCGCAGGGAACCACGGCGCCGGGCTTGTCCGCGGTCTCAATAAGCGTGAGGATCAGGCCGGCAAGATCACGGGCCCAGGTGGGACTGCCCCGCTGGTCGTTTACCACGTTCACTTCATCCCGCTCCCCCATGAGACGAAGCATGGTGCGGACAAAGTTATTGCCGTATGCGCCGTAGAGCCAGGCGGTTCGTATAATGTACGAAGCGGGGTTATTTTCCAGAACCATCTGTTCCCCATCCCGCTTGGTAAGGCCGTAGACGCCTATAGGGTTAGTCTCGTCGTCTTCCCGGCAGGGACGCGGGGCAGCATCGCCTGCGGCATTTCCCTTACCGTCAAAAACATAATCGGTAGAAAGCTGTATGAGCCGGGCGCCTGTGCTTTTTGCACAGCGGGCGATATTGGCCGCCCCCAGGGTATTAAGGGCTCGGCAGGTTTCACCGTCATCCTCGGCTTTATCCACCGCGGTATAAGCGGCGCAGTTGACGATCCAGTTGACGGGCTTTTGCCGGGCAAAACCGGTCAGGGCCGCTTCATCGGTGATGTCCACATCACGATCGGTGCCGGTAAAAGGAATTTTGCGCTCTTCCAGCAGCAGGGAAAGTTCGGTTCCCAGCATGCCTTTATTGCCGATAAGCCAGACAACTTTTCCTGCGAAACCTTCAGGCATGATTTACCGCGTCAAAGCCCGGCAGCTTTTTATCTTTATCAGAAAGAATGTACTCCATCCCCAGATCCGGCCATGCTATACCAATGGCAGGATCATTCCAGATGATCCCGCCTTCATCATCAGGGTAATAAAAATCAGTGCATTTATAGGCAAAAACAGCCGTTTCACTTAGCACCAGAAAACCATGGGCAAAACCTTCGCTGATATAAAACTGATTTTGTTTTTCAGCGCTTAAGGTTACACCGTGCCACTTGCCCCAGGTAGGAGAACCGGGCCGTATATCCACCGCCGCGTCAAAAATTTCACCTTCAATTGCCCGGACCAATTTTCCCTGGGGATGCGTCTTCTGGAAATGGAGGCCCCGGATAACCCCTTTCGCTGACCGGGACTGGTTGTCCTGCACAAACCGCATGGCAAGCCCTGCCGCGGTAAAATCACGTTCAGACCAGGATTCAAAAAAATAACCGCGGCTGTCCCCGAACACCCCGGGTTGAATTTCATATATACCTGATATGGAACAGGGCTGAAAAGTAAAAGACACTATATGCTCTCTGCGATGTACTTCAGGTATTCGCCGTATTCTGTTTTATAATCAGCGGCCAGTTTTAAAAGTCCGTCTTTGCTTATCCAACGGTTCGCGTAGGCTATTTCCTCAATACAGGAAACAAACATTCCCTGCCGTTTCTGAATGGTCGCGATAAAGTTGCTTGCCTCAAGGAGACCGTCATAGGAGCCTGTATCAAGCCAAGCCATGCCCCGGCCGAGGACTTCCACGGAAAGGCAGCCCCGCTCCAGGTAGGCGTTGTTTACCCCGGTGATCTCTACCTCACCCCTGGCGGATGGTTTGATCGCCCTGGCGATTTCCACCACTTCGTTATCGTAAAAATAAAGCCCGGGAACGGCAAAATGGGACTTGGGCCGGGTGGGTTTTTCCTCTATTGAAACCGCCTTCCCCGCCGCGTCAAATTCAACTACCCCATAACTGGCGGGATCTTTTACATAATAACCGAAGATCGCACCGCCGCCCTGACCGGCAATTTTCCCGGCGGCATTCTTCAGGGTTTGGCTGAAACCCCTCCCGTAGAAAACATTATCCCCCAGAACAAGGGCGCAGGAACCGCCGGCAATAAAATCCGCCCCGACAATAAAAGCGTCCGCGAGACCCCGGGGACTTTCCTGGGCCTTATACGCAAAACGCATCCCCAGCCATTCCCCGGTACCGAAAAGTTCCTGAAACAGCGGCAGATCACGGGGGGTGGAGATGATCAGCACTTCCCGAATGCCTGCCAGCATCAGCACCGACAGGGGGTAGTAGATCATCGGCTTATCGTACAGGGGGAGTACTTGCTTGGATACCGCTTTAGTGATGGGGTAGAGCCGGGTACCGGCGCCGCCGGCAAGAATAATGCCCTTCATCTATTTTTCCGCTTTATCAAAGCGGCAGCGAGAACCGCCGCCCACATTCCCAGGAACGCTCCCGAAGCGTCCGCAAGCCAATCCCACACATTGCAGTCCCGGCCGGGAACAAAATACTGATGAACCTCATCAATTGCCCCGTAGGCTGAACTGATGATAAAGGTCAAGGCGGGAAACCAAAAACCACTGCGAAATTTTTCCCTTGAAAACCAAAGGCTGACGGCAAGGGCCAGCAGCAAATATGCAAGCAGGTGCTGCAACTTGTCAAATCCAAGGATACCTTTTGGCTGAGGAAGTATACTTTGGGACGACAGAAACCAAATGACCGCCCCAATAAACAGGGCCGGTATTTTTAACAGAATTTTCAATATAATTTTTAGGCAGGCTAAAACAGCCTCCCCTTTATCCTTCAGGCAAAGCAATGCCGCCGGAACTTTGGGATCAATCCCATAAACCAGTCCGGATTTATCTTTTCATTA
>JAISQR010000360.1 GCA_031274035.1 Treponema sp.
ACCCGGCAACCCGCCCGTACTGGCCCGATCCGCCGGTCTGCTTCTTGTGCGTATAATTAAAATCGGCCCGCTGCTGTATCGCCTCCCGGTAGGCCACCTGGGGCATACCCGTATCCACCTCGCACTTGTACTCCCGCCGCATCCGCTCCAGGTACACCTCCAGGTGCAGCTCCCCCATACCCTGAATAATCGTCTGGTTCGATTCGGGGTCCACGTAGGTACGGAACGTGGGGTCTTCCTTGGTAAAACGGTTCAGGGCCTTGGCCATCTGATCGGAGCCCTTCTTGTCCTTGGGGTTAACGGCCAGGGAAATCACCGGCTCCGGCACGTACATCGAAGTCATCGCATAATTGAGCCCCGCCCCGCAGAACGTGTCCCCCGAGGCGCAGTCTATACCGAAAAGCGCCACAATATCCCCCGGCGCCCCCTCGTTAATATCTTCCATATTATCCGAATGCATACGCACCAGGCGCCCCACCTTGAAGCGCTTCCGGGCGCGGGTATTGGTCAGCTCGTCCCCCTTCTTCAGCGCTCCCTGGTAGATCCGCACATAGGTAAGCTGCCCGTACTGCCCCTCCTCAAGCTTAAAGCCCAGCGCCACCGTGGGAAGATTCCCCTCGGCGGACAACTCCCGGCGCTCCTCCCCCTTGTCCAGGTCCAGGGCGTAGTTCTTCACCTCCCCGGGGTGGGGCAGGTAATAGTTCACCGCGTCCAGAAGCGGCTGAATCCCCTTATTCTTGTAGGCGGAGCCCACCATCACCGGCACAAACTTCTCTTCCAGCGTGCCCTTCCGAATGGCCTGGTGCAGCAGATCCTCGGGGATAAGCTCCCCGGCAAGGTACAGCTCCGCCAGCTCGTCGCTGTGCATGGAAGCCGCGTCCACCAGCTCGTCCCGGTACTTCTCCGCGTCGGCCTTCAAGTGGGGGGGAATCTCCGCATAACGCAGGCTCGTCCCCTGATCCCCGTCAAAATAAACCGCCTTCATGGCCACCAGGTCCACCACCCCTTCCAGCCGGTCCTCAAGCCCAATGGGAATCTGCACCAGCACCGCGTTAAGCCCCAGCTTCTCCCGGAGCTGGTTCCTCACCTTGAAAGGATTTGCCCCGGTACGGTCGCACTTATTCACAAACGCGATACGGGGCACATGGTAACGCTTCAACTGCCGGTCCACCGTAATCGACTGCGACTGAACCCCGCCCACGGCGCAAAGCACCAGAATGGCCCCGTCCAGCACCCGCAGCGAGCGCTCCACCTCAATCGTAAAATCCACGTGTCCGGGCGTATCTATCAGATTAATCGTATAATCCTTCCACTCCACCTGCGTCGCCGCCGACTGAATCGTGATACCCCGCTCCCGCTCCAGGTCCATGTGGTCCATGACCGCGCCGACCCCGTCCTTCCCCCGCACCTCATGAATCGCGTGGATCTTGTTACAATAGAACAAAATCCGCTCCGAAAGCGTGGTCTTTCCCGAATCGATATGCGCGCTGATACCTATATTGCGCATCCTCTCAATCGCTGTGCTCATCTTCCTCTCCTGCCGCTCACCAGGCCCTGGCCTGTAATCCCGCCGAACCGAAAAAACGTAATGATTAGCAACGTATAGCAAGCTTTGCAGGAAAATGCAAGAGGGGAGGGGGCCGAGCCCCCTACGCTCCAGCCTCCTCGGGCCTCCGGCCCTGCGGGGTCTTCCGCTACCCCCGTGCGGGGGAGCACGAAGGGCAGCCGCAGGCTGTCTGCCGAGAAATTTGGCCTGCTCCGGCGCAGAAAAATTCCCCGTTTACCATAAGTACCCGCTGCTTTTAGGCGGCGGGGTGCGCCGCGGCCCCCGCAACGCCCCCGGCCTTCCCCCGGAGTTTGCGCAAAGCGCAAACTCCCAAGCTGAAGCCGCTCTGCGGCTTCAGCAGCAACGCCCCTCTTTCTTTTTTGTAAAATATGCCGGGAAAACCATAGAATTTTAGCTCGCCTTGTAGTATAATAAGCCTAGAGTTGATTTTATGCCGAAAAAAGGGCGGGTTTGTGGGCTTGGAAGCCCCGCCGCCTCGTATAAAAAAGTGCACAAAATAACGAGGATTTGCTATGAAAATGATCTTACCCCCCAAAACATTCCGTTTGGGGCTTGTCTTTACGGCGGCGCTTGGCCTTGCGGGGTTTTTATCCTCATGCCTCAACCCTGTCGGCTTTCCCATCGATCTTAGCGTACACCTTACCGGCGAAATCAGTATTGACAATATAAATTCAGCGGAAATCCAGTTCATAAACCATACAAAGTCGATGGACATTGAAAAAATCGAAATCCGGAGGCTTCTCTCGGGCGAAGAGGGCATTGAGCCCTACCCGCTGGACTCCCGGCTCCTGGGCGGCCCCCACGCCGGAACGAAAGAGTCGATCCTGTTAAGGCCCATCGGCACCAACGCGATAGGCACCGTTACGACCCTTGCCTACGACATAACGATTACGTACAGGAAGGCCGTTCCCCCGTTGCCGGTTGATGACCTTGACAAGGAGGATTTTGACCTCCTGGACACTGAGGGCGGCGATATATCCATCAAATTCGGGAAGGACCAGGAGGGAGACATGGCCGTTCTTCCCCGTGGAAAGACCATCGTACACTTCTACAGGACTGAAAGCGGCGAAATTGAGATAACGATAGCAGACCCCACCGAGCAGGCAAACCTGATCGATTACGTTCAAAACGTA
Organism: Treponema sp.; assembly: GCA_031274035.1. Lineage (GTDB taxonomy): Bacteria > Spirochaetota > Spirochaetia > Treponematales > Breznakiellaceae > JAISNI01. Next base: position 2,701 of record JAISQR010000360.1, read on the forward strand.
ACCGTGATAGACAACGCCAGCAGCGTGAACCTGGGCAGCATCGAGGTTGCGCTGACATCCCTGCCCGAAGTAACCGTCGATTTCTCCGATGAAGTAAAAGAGCTGATCGCCGGCCTCCACATAAAATTGCAGGACATAAAGGATGCCATAGACGCAGTGGCGGCAAGTACCGTGACGGCGGCGGACGTGATAGCCAACGCCATCATTAAGGGTAATTCGCCCTATGGCGATAACTATTCTGTCTTTATCGTGCAAAACTGGACGGATAGGCCTGTTTCGGAAATAATTCTCAGTGCGGACAATAATGGCGGAACCGGCGACTCAGGAGACCTTGTAGCCTCCGATTCTAACGGTATCATTCCCATACTGAATAACGCCGCTACGGGTCAAAAGGTCTTTGTTCTGGAAAACGGCAAATATTACCGGGCTGATGTAACGATCAACGACAGGGAGATCGTATATCGCGGCTTTACTGTACCGGGGCAAAAGTATCTGCACGTTTATGAGACCACTACCGGTTACGGTCTGTATGCCTCGGAAGTCGAATTTGGTACGGTTCTTGCGAGCGGGGCCATTTACAATATTTCGATAAAATACCAGCGTGACGAGTTTAAGTACGGCAGAATCGAGGTGCAAAATTACTCCAGTGTCAAGTTGGCCGGTATTGGGTTCTTTAAAAGAGATGATTCATCCGCAAATTTCGTCATCAGGGATATAAAGAACGGGGGGGGGAACACCAGAGCCGAAATTTTAGGGGCGCCGGAAATATTTAACCCCGGAAAGTCAATGTCCGAGGGAGTCCTTGCCGGAGACTACTTTATAACGGTGATGACAGAGGATGGCAGATACGTTATGGTGGATCATGCCACAACGATACATGCTGAGGCCTTCACATCCTCAATCGATAACAAGATATATATCTTTGAAGATGATATCGCCAGACTGACTCCGGTTATCAACAACTGGACGGTGACCGCCAATGGCGGTCCGACGGCGGCTCAAAGCGATCCTGCGTACGACACGACGCTGCTTACCTTTACCTTCGATTCGGACCCTGGCAGTGCGATCCAGATCGCAAAATTGGATGGAGATGCGACGATTGGTTCCTTAACGAGAACAAGCCCTACAACGTTCACCATGCAGGTAACGACAATCGTCCCGCCGCAGGAAAATTTGCACTTAACCGCGACAGCGGCAAACGTAGAGCCGGGTCCGAAAGGTGTGGTGGTTTACAAACATACCGCCCAAACAGGGGTAGTAACAACGAGGTACTTCTACAAGAACTCCGGCGTCACAAATACAATGCCTCTGGCGCGGCATACGTCTCACGAACTCCACTGGTATCTGGACTACGAGGAAGTAACGTATACCGACGGAAACATAACAGCCCGAACCCCACACAGGCTCAATAACTTTGGCAGCTTCGCGATTGATAACTCCAACGATACGGTAGGCAGCGACAGCGACAACGACTATGTTAGGTTCCGCCAAGATGGCTCGTGGGGCAATCCGAATGCTTCGACGAGGACCGCCAGTCTTCGAGTCGGAACCTTTGTAAGCGGGACATATATGGCGAACGATAAAGCGCCGCGAAATTCTGGCCAGTGGGATCTGTATACAGGGCTGGATTTCAACGCCGACTTAAGCGCCCTTGATATCGTGATAGAGAATATGCCGCATTCCAAAGTGCCCTTGTATATTTGGGGCTTTGAAGTAGGAGAAGTTACCAAGGTAAATTACCTGCCGGTAACCTTGCGTATACAAAACAAGAATCCATAACCTGCAAAAGGAAACCCGCCCGAAAGGGCGGGTCTTCTTTTTAATGCGCCCAACATGGGCAGTAACTCCATCCAGGTCTTTCCAACGCCCTTTCCTTTATGCGCCCTGCTTTTCCGTAACCCCTGACATGGATTTTTATTCATTGCTTTGAGTTAACCCGTGAAAACCTGCGTTAATCTGCGGAGTTTTTGTTTTCTGTTTTTACCGGGGTTGTTAAAAGTGCTTTGCAGGGTATCAGAATTCAAAAAAGTGTATTTTGATACGCTTTTTTGTATCAGGCGCAGTAAATTCACTGCCGGAGGGGAAAGGAAATACTTTCCCGGTAAAAAAAAGATAAAAAAAATACGGGAATCACGGCATTTTGCCTTGCACTACACTATACTGACGGTAGGTTTATGTATGTTAAGCGAAAGAGGCGGTCTTTAGGGGCCTGGAAACCCTGCCGCCGGTATTTAAAAAGTGCACAACTACCAAGGATTTTGCCATGAAAACAACCTGCTTTACTCCAAAACCCCCTTGTTTCGGACTTGTCTTTGCAGCGGCTCTTACCCTTGCAGGGCTTGTATCCTCATGCGTCAAGCCTATCGGTTTCCCCATCGATATTAAAGCCCAGCTTACGGGTGAAATAGGTATCGACAACATTAATTCGGCGGAAATTCAATTCATAAACCATACGAAGTCGATGGATATTGAAAAAATTGAAATCACCAGGCTTCTTTTGGGTGAAGACGAGACCGCGCCCTACGGGTTGGACTCCCGCCTTCTGGGCGGCCCTCACGCCGGGACAAAGGAGTCTGTCTTGTTAAGGCCCATCGGTACCAATGCGATGGCAACCATCACGACTCTCGCCTATGAAATAGAAATTTCCTACAGGAAGGCCACGGCCCCGGTACCGGTGGAGGCTTCCAATAAATCCGTGTTTGAGAGGCTCAAGACCGAGAGCGGCGAGGGCTCTATCAAATTTGGGAAGGGCCAGGCGGGAGACATGGCCGTCCTTCCCCGTGGAAAGACGATAGTTCACTTCTACAGGGCTGCGAATGGCGACATTGAGCTTCAGGTATCGGACCCCACCGGGGATGCAAATTCTGTCGATTATGTCCAAAACGTAACCGTGGTAGACAGCGGCGGCGGCGTGAATCTTAACAACCTTGAAGTTAAGCTAACATCCCTGCCTGCCGTCACCGTCGATTTCTCTGACGGGGTAAAAAAAATGATCCGCGACCTTCACATAAAAGTGACGGACGTAGAAAAGGCCGTAAACAATGTGGCGGCGAATACCCTGACGGTGGCAAAAGTAATAGCGGACGCAATTCTGAGCGGTTCTTCGCCCTATGGTAATAATTATTCATTATTACTCATTCAAAACTGGACCGCTCGTACCGCGGCGGTAAAATTATCGCAAAAGTATTCATTCAACGGTTCTACCTTTCAAACCGATTTGAATTTTGGCTCCTTGGGACAAATGTCATCGGGCCTGGGGCAGCAATACGCGGTACTCAAAAACGGCGCCTGGGATGCCGGCGTTGATATTAACGGTGTTACGATTTCCTATCCCAATATCGTATTGCCGGCTCAAAAGTATCTTCATATTTATGAAAAAACTTTTGGTCATAATATATATGCCTCGGAGCAGGAATTTGGCGCTCTGCTTGCCGGAAATGTTCTCATCGATATAAATCAAAAATATCGGAGCAACGAATATAAGTACGGCAGAATAGAAGTGCAAAACTACTCCAGCGCAGAGCTGGCCGGTATTGGGTTCTTAAAAAGGGATGATCCATCCACAAAATTCGTTATTCAGGATATAACCAAAGGAAAGGGAAAAACCAGGGATCAAGTTTCAGGGGCGCCTAATGCGGAGATGTTTAACCCCGGAAAGTCAATGTCTGACGGAGTCCTTGCCGGAGACTACTTTATAACAGTGCTGACAAAGGGCGGCTCCATCGTTATGCAGGATCATGCCACAACCATAAAGGCTGAGGCCTTCACCTCCGGAAACGACAACAAGATATACATCTTTGAAGATGATATCACCGTAATACCTCCGGTTATCATCAACTGGACGGTGAGCGCCAATGGCGGCCCCCCTGCGGCTCAAAACCAGGCTGCGTATACCACGACGCTGCTTACCTTCACCTTCGACTCGGCCCCTGGAAATTCGATCAAGTTCACAAAATCGGGTGGCACGGCGGCGGTTGGTCCCTTGACGAAAGTGGACGCTAAAACCTTCACCATGGCGGTAACGACAAGCGTTGAGACGCAGGAAAGTTTATTCTTCACTACGGCGACAGCGAACGTAGCGCCGGGCCCGAAGGG
>JAISQR010000441.1 GCA_031274035.1 Treponema sp.
GGGGCGCTGAGAGAAGAAAAGTGAACATTCTTAAGTTTTTTCACTATGAGTTTGTTGCGCTTCGCGCATAAAACGGTATAAATATTCATAAACATGAATATTTATACCTTACAAACTCCGAAAGCATGCCCATTGATCGGGATTTTTTGCATGAATATGCAAAAAATCCACAAGTGCAACAGGCTGCTATCCGTTTTCATTCCTCATTCACTATCCTTTGCCCGGTACATTTTTCCATCTGCCGGATCAGGGCGGCCATATCACGCGGCAGAGGCGCCGTCATATCCAGGCTCTTACCGGCGGCATCCAAGGGCTTATACGGCAGGCTGAGTTTTAACGCATGAAGGCCCAGCCTGTTGAGGAGCGGCTTTTCGTCCAGGGGATCGCCGCGCCAGTTCCGTTTAAAGGCGGAGAGGTAGATACCCTTGGCGCTCCTCCCGTACAGGGAATCGCAGACCACGGGATAACCCAGTGAACATGCGTGAACCCGTATCTGATGAGTCCTGCCAGTCTCTGGAATAACCTCAAGCACCGTGTAGTTTCCCGCGCTGCCCAGGACGCGGAAATGGGTAAGGGACTTTTTCCCCCTGTACCTGTCAATAATAGTCATGTGGGCCTTGTTGCCATCCGGCACGAGCGGCAGATCGCAGCTTGCCTCTTTCCATGAGGGCCGGCCATAGACCGCCGCAATATACCGCTTATGTACAAGCCCCTCTTCAAATGCCTGGGAGAGAAACCGGTGCGTTTTGCTGTTCCGCGCAAAAACCACAATGCCGGAAGTGTCCTTGTCAATGCGGTGTACCGTAAAGATACGGCGTTCTTCTCCGCTCCCCCCCGCCTGTTCCGCATAATGCCCGCCGAGGAGCCTGTCCAGCCTTTCGCGCGATTCATCCCAGCGCTCCGCGCTTACCGAAATACCGGCAGCCTTGTTCACCGCTGTGATAGAATCATCCTCATAGATAATCGAATAGAAGGGTTTCTGTTTCATGCGCCTTTAGTGTAACGGTAAAACCGTACAAAACTCAAGGGAGCAGGCTGGCGGATAAACGCATGGAAATATAACCGAACCGCCATGTTACGCCGGTTTCCGCTATCCCCGCGTCAGTCCTAAAGCCCTGAATAGTTACAATTTTTGTCCTTATAAACTAATTTTAGATAATTTAAGTATTTTATACTTGTTTAACCTTTTTTTTTCTCGTATAGTAAGTACGAGTAGTTTCAAATGTAAGATTTAATTTTCCAAATAATACCGAAGGGGATTATTATGGAAAATAGCCGTGTATATTGAGGTTTTCCCAAAATTTCAGCTTTTGGGAATGGTTCTATTTTTAAGTTGTTCCTCCGGTCCAAGACGGGCATGATTTTGTCCAAAATGACCCCATAGAATCGGCGCTTGCCGCTGTTTTGGTTTTCGTTGTAGTATTGGCATGGCGGTATTACCCCGCCGGTTCTTTTGGAAGGATTGAGTATGGGAAAGCGAAGAGCCGGTAAATCTCTGCCGACTGTATCCATATCATTTTATAAGAGGCTATCCATCCACACCAAGGTGCTCATAATTATTATTACCATTGTGGTGGGGATTACTCTGTCCAGCCTTATTCCTGGATTCTTGTTCAGCAGGGGTAGATTCCTGGATACCGTTGAAAAGGACATGGAGGTGATAGGTAAGATTGCGGGAAGGATGATTTCCAACGAGATAAGTCTGCTTAAAGAAGAAACCCGTATCGTGGCGGCCCAGATACAGGGGGCGGCAGCGGAGGACACTACGGAAATCATGCGTACTGCCGCTGAAAAGAGCCGGATCCGGGATATGGCAATTCTGGATAACCGGGGAAGGGTTATCTATTACGGTAAACCCCTCTTGCAGGATGACGAATACCTGACTAATCCCTATATTCAGCGGGCGTTCAGAGGGGAAACCGTCCTGGGAAATCCTGTAAAGGACCCCTCTGGAGAACTGGTCATACGGATTTGGACACCCATAGGGGATGACCGGGTTTTGGTGGCGATCCTTCCGGGGCTCTTCTTCAGCAATATCGTAGCGGAATTTAGGATATGGGAAACCGGCGGTATATTCATCCTTGACGACCGGGGTACATTTGTGGGCCATCGATACTCCGAGTTGGTTCTACAGGGGTACAACTATATTGAAATGGGAAAAATCGATCCTACACGGGAAAGCGCCGGACGATTCTATGAAACCATGCTCCAGGGTGGAAGCGGTATAGGGTACTATATTTTTAACGGGCGGGAACGCCTCTGTACCTATATGCCTATAGAGGGGTCAGACGGCTTCGTACTGGGGGTTGCCGCCCCCATGCAGGAAAGTCCCCTTGCACAATTGCAGCAGGTATTGCTGATTGCATCGGGGATTTTTCTGGGGCTGGGGATCCTGGCGGCCTTTCTTACCGCCAACAGCATTGCACGCCCCTTTGAGCAAATCAACGAACAGAACACCCGCCTGGCGGAACTGAAAAGAAACGCCGAAAGCGCATCCGAGACCAAGACTCAGTTCCTGGCGAATATGAGCCACGAAATGCGCACTCCCCTCAACGCGATCATCGGCCTTTCGGAGCTTGAATTGGGGTCCGGGGAATTACTGGAAAATACCTATAATAACCTGGAAAAGATATATATTTCTGGAATGACCCTTTTGGGGATCATTAACGATATTCTGGATATTTCCAAGATTGAATCGGGAAAATTTACCCTCATCTCTGCGGAATACAGTGTGGCCAGCGTCATTAATGATACGATCACCCTGAATATTGTCCGTATCGGCAGCAAGCCCATCGAATTCCATCTGCATATTGATGAAACTATACCGGAACGGCTTATCGGGGATGAACTCCGCGTTAAGCAGATATTCAATAACCTTTTAAGTAACGCCTTTAAGTATACCCGCGAAGGGCACGTAGATTGGTATATCTCCACCGAGGTAAACGGAGACACTGTTTGGCTTTCCAGCCGTATCCAGGATACGGGGATCGGTATAAAAGAAGAGGATATGTCCAAACTTTTTACCGATTATAATCAGGTGGATACCAAGAGCAACCGCAAAATCGAGGGAACAGGACTGGGGCTGTCAATCACGAAAAAAATGGTAGAGGCTATGAACGGCAGCATCACCGTGGAAAGCGGATATGGAAAGGGCAGTGTCTTCTCTATACGGATCAGCCAGTGCCGCGTTGGCAATACGACCATCGGCAAGGAGGTCGCCGAGAATCTTACCCGATTCCACTTTACCGCCCAGCGGCGTACCGCCAATGACAAACTGCTCCGATCTTACATGCCCTATGCCACAGTGCTGGTGGTAGATGATGTGGCGGTCAATCTGGATGTAGCCAAGGGGATGCTAAAACCCTACAGTATGACCGTGGAGTGTGTTACCAGCGGACAAAAGGCTATCGACCTTATCAGAGAAGCAAAGGTAAAGTACGACGCTATTTTTATGGATCACATGATGCCTGGTATGGACGGAATTGAGGCAGTACAGATTATTCGTAACGAAATCGGCACCGAATACGCTAGGACTGTACCTATTATCGCCTTTACTGCCAACGCTATCGTTGGAAACGATGAACTGTTTTTACAAAACGGTTTCCAGGCATTTCTTTCCAAGCCTATTGATATTATGCGGTTGGATATTATAATCAATCAGTGGGTACGGAATAGGGAACTTGAAAAAGACCTGCCCCCAAGACAAACGATTCCAGACGCGGCGGACAGCCTCCTCCGGTTATCTCCTAAATTGAAAGCCGCTGGAGTTGATTTTGATCGGGGATTGCGGCTTTTTGGGGATCAGCAGTCCTATCTGGATGTGCTCCGGTCTTTTATCACCCATACCCCCGCCATGCTTGATACAATTCGGGAGCCTGGACCTCTGCCGGAATATGGGGCCGTATTCCACAGTATCAAAGGCGCGGCTTATGGTATCTGTGCCGATTCCGTGGGGAAAAGGGCGGAAGAATTGGAACATGCCGCCAAAATGGGGGATAGTGATTTTGTCGGTTCCCATAATGCTTCCTTTGTCGCTCTGGCGGAGAAGTTGATTGGAGAACTGGGCGGATGTTTGAAAAGCGCAGAGGCCCTTCAGAGTAAACCCTTAAAAGAGGCTCCCGACAAGGCATTGCTGGCCAAGGCATTGGAAGCCAGCATTCAGTATGATATAGATGAACTTGATAGGGTAATAACCGAACTGGAACAGTACAACTATGAATCTCAGCCGGAGTTGGTATCTTGGTTGCGGGAACAGGGCCGTAAATCGGAATTTGAGGAAATACAGAAGAAATTAAGTGGAGATTCCGTCCAAAAATGAACTACGGCGCGTTCCAATTATTTTAGTAGAGTTAAAACCTCTCCAGAGGGGTATTAAACCGGTTTACGAATAAAGGAGGGAGTGTATGGGCAGCGAACGTCCTACTATTATGCTGGTAGACGACAATATGACGAGCCTTACTATGGGTAAGAATATCCTACAGGAACAATACAAGGTATATACCATCCCGTCGGGAACTAAGCTCTTTGAAATTCTTGTAAAGATAAACCCCGACTTAATCCTGTTGGATATAGAAATGCCCGACATGGACGGATTTCAGGTGATAAAAAAATTGCAGGATGATAAAAAGACCGCGGATATACCGGTGATCTTTCTAACTTCACGGAACGATACGGACAATGAACTTGTAGGTTTAAGCCTTGGGGCTATCGATTATATTTCAAAACCTTTTTCCCCTCCCCTCTTGATGAAGCGTATCGAGAATCACCTCCTTATCGAATCGCAGAAAAAGGAACTGAAACAGTACAATGATCATCTGCAAGAAATGGTGCTCGAACAAACTACGCATATAAAAGAATTGCAATATGCGGTGATGAGCACCGTGTCGGAGGTGGTTGAATTCCGGGAAAAAACAATCGGCGGCCATATTGTCCGCATACAAAAATATTTGAAATGTTTGATTGACGCGCTTCTTAAAGCAAAGGTGTATAACGAGGAAATTGCCGCCTGGGATTTGGACGCTCTTATCCCTTCGGCGCAACT
>JAISQR010000474.1 GCA_031274035.1 Treponema sp.
GGCATCATCCAATATGAGGTCAAGTAGGGATAGTGATTTATGGCCCATTATCCAGACCTTTTCCCCGGTTTCCTCTTCTCCCCACTCGTTCTTCGCCGTCTGCTAGCAGCCGCGGACACTTCGTGTCCGATTGCACTTGTGGATTTTTTGCTCAGTGTGCCTTTGGCACACCTTCATGCAAAAAATCCCGATCAACGGGCATGCTGTACTCTTCGAGTATTCGGAGTTTTCGGGGCTTTGCCTAAAACATAGAATAAAATTGCAAATTTTCCAATGGAAGCGATGTTTCCTCAATGTCCGGCAGATATTTTGGTTCTCATAAACGTGCCTTTTTAAGGGTGATTATCAAAGCAACTCTATTATAACCCCGGCATAATTAGTATATTAAAAATATGAAAATTAACCGTGTAAAGAATTATACGCTCAAGATTTTAGCCGTTGTAACCCTGGCCTCGCTATTATTTGCTTGCGCCGGTGCTGCAAAATCAAAAGATACTGCAACAGGGCAAAAGACGGATTTCGGCGGACTCGGACAAAGTTCCGATCCTGTACCTCTTATGTCAAAAGTCATAAGCGGAACCCTCCCCAGCGGTTTGCGGTATTTTATCCTGGAAAATACAAAACCGGAAGGCAGGGCATACCTGACCCTCGCCGTTAATGCAGGCTCGGTTCTGGAAACTGAGGAGGAGCGCGGGCTAGCCCATTTTGCGGAACACATGGCGTTTAACGGTACGGCCCGCTTTCCCAAGATGGGGCTTATCAATTACCTCCGTTCGCTGGGTATGCGTTTCGGTGCGGATGCAAATGCCTATACCTCTTTTGATGAAACAGTATACGGCATAGAAGTTCCGGTGGAGGAACAGGACGGCCGCAAGAGAATTCCTGACAGGGCTTTGGCTATTATTGACGACTGGACCCACGCCGTTACCTTTGATCCGCAGGATATGGACGGGGAACGTAAGGTCATTATGGAAGAGTACCGTACCAGGCTTGGCGCTATGGAACGTGTACGCAGGATACTCTTGCCGGTCATTTTCCGGGGTTCTCCCTACGCCCAGCGCGAACCTATAGGTCTGCTGGATGTAATCGAAAATGCACCGGTGGAAACTTTGGTTGACTTTTACCGGAAATGGTATCAGGCGGATAATATGGCTGTTATCTTTGTGGGTGATTTTGATGGAAAAGCCCTGGAAGCGGAGTTGGCGGATCATTTTACTATACCCGCGCCAAAGCAGCCTACAAAACGGCCCGAATACCAACTTCCCCCTCCTCAAAAGGGTAATTTCCATGTTGAAGTGATAACCGACCCGGAACTGACCTTTACCAGTTTTAATATCTATTACAAACGCAAAAGCGAAACCGCAAAAGCTACCCTGGGAGCTTACCGGCAGGATGTGATCGACAACCTTATCGAAACCATGCTGGCTTTGCGTTTTGACGAAGCTGCTTCACGTCCTGAGACTTCCTATGTGGAGTCCATGGGCGGCGCCTGGAATTTCGGAAGATCCGCCCGTTTTTACCTGCTGGGAACCCAGGCCAAAACAGGGCTTGCTGAAGATTCCCTTAGAGAGATGCTTCTGGAAAAGGAGTCTATAGTCCGTTATGGATTTACCAATTCCGAATTGGAACATGCCAAACTGAGCCTAATCTCAATGCTGGAACAGATGGCCTCGGAAAAGGACCGGCAGGAATCCCGTTCGTATGTCTACAGGTTTACCGCTCATTTCCTTAATAAGGATAATTTACCGGATATCGAGTGGGAACTGGATGCGGTTTCGCGCCTGCTCCCCGGTATAGGTCTGGCTGAAATTACCGTTGCCGTAAGGGATTATTTTGCAGACGACGACTGTACGGTGTTCGTTATTGCCCCCGCGGCGGAGGCCGCAAGTCTGCCCTCCAAAGAGCGCGTTCGGGAGATTTTTGCTGAAGCAGCCAAAGCTACTATCAGCCCTCGCGAATCCGCCGTCCTGAGCGGCGAACTCCTTGAAGCAGAGCCTCAGCCGGGAAGTCTTAGTGCGGAAACCCGCGATGCGGAAACCGGCGCGCTCATCTGGCAGTTAAGCAACGGTGCAAAACTTATCCTCAAAGAAACCCAGAACCGGAACAACGAGATCATTTTTTATGCAATGGCGCGGGGAGGAACCACAAGCGCTCCGGAGAGCGGGGATATTTCAGTAAGGCTTGCCTCGGCAATGCTTACCGCCTCCGGTCTTGGTTCCTATTCACGGACCGAACTTGTTAAAAAACTTGCCGGTAAACAAGTGTCGCTTTCCTTCTGGGATTCAAACTACTATCGGGGTTTTCAGGGTTCAGCTACAACCAGAGACATAAAAACCCTTTTTGAAATGCTCTACCTTGAATTTACCCAGCCCAGGATCGACGCCGATACGGTAAAGGCGCTGCTGGATCAGCAGCGTACAAACCTTGCCTGGCAGGAAGAAGACCCTGAAACAGTTTTTTACAACGAAGTAACCAGAACCATGTATAATAACCACCCCCGGTTTAAACCTATGGAACTTGCGGACCTTGATCGGGTTTCTGTAGAACAGGCAATGCGTTATATCAAAACCTGTATGAACCCTGCTGATTATACCTTTGTTTTTACCGGTAATCTCAATCTTGAAGAGATGAAAAATTTGACCCAAACCTATTTGGCGTCTATCCCCCGCGCTCCGGCCTGGGATACCTGGACGGATATACAGGAAGGCCGTCCTGGTAAGATAGAAAAGCGTATATACAAAGGGAAGGAAGAACAGAGCATGGTTTTTCTGGGTTGGTTTGGTCCGGTGGAATACAGCGAAGAAAAGAGCCAGGCCGCGGCTATTCTTACCGAGTATCTGGATATTATTATGACAGAAGAGATACGGGAAACACTCGGCGGCGTTTATTCAATATATGCCCGGACATCCGTCTCTTCTATCCCCAAAGGGGAGCAGAACCTTTCCGTGTACTTTTACTGTGATCCGCGGCGGGTGCGGGAACTCAGCGCGGCGGTACAACGGCAACTTGCCGCTGTTGCAAATGAGGGGATTGATCAGGATATTTTTGATAAATCGGTAGAAGCCCTCTTAAAAGAATACGAAAATTCCATGCAGAGCAACATGTATATAGCCCAGAGCTACGCTAATTCGTCGGTCTTGTTTACGGTTCCTCTTAGCCGGCTCAACAGGCGGCCTGAGATAATCCGGGCGGTAAGGCCGGCGGATATTCAGACTATGTGCAGCGAGCTATTGCAATTCGGCCCCGCACAGGTTATCCTCTATCCAGAAGGATGGAAGGATTAGAGTGATTCATGATAAGAATTTTTACCGCACCTTAGCGGCCATTGCGGTGCCTTTGGCCTTACAGAATCTTATCACTTACGGAATCGGGCTTGCCGATAATTTTATGGTCGGCTCGTTGGGGGATGTTGCCCTTTCGGGGGTGTTTATTTCAAACCAGGTACAGTGGCTGCTCCAGATGCTCAGTGTGGGGATAGGCGCTGCCCTGGTTATCCTGGCAGCCCAGTATATAGGCAAGAAGGATATTACCAATGCCAAGGCGGTAATATCCATTGCCCTGAAGATAGGCTTGGCGGTCGGCATGTTTTTCACCGTTCTTGTTATCCTGCTGCCCGCCCAAATTCTGCGTCTCTTTACCTATGATGAAACTGTTATAGCCGAAGGTATGCGCTATATCGGGATAGTGTGTTTTTCCTATATGTTTTTCTGCGGTAATACCGTTCTCCTTGCGTCCATGCGCTGCGTGCAGAATACCAGGATAGGCTTTTTCAGTTCCCTCACCGGCTTCTGTCTGAATGTCTTTCTTAACTGGGTTCTCATCTTTGGTCATTTGGGTTTTCCTGCCCTGGGTGTCAAGGGCGCTGCCGTCGCAACCCTGATAGCGCGTTTTAGCGAACTGGCAGTTACCTTCTGTTTTGTCCGGTTTAAGGATAAGACCCTACAATTCAGGATAAGGGATATGGGGCTGCATGATACCGGTATCCTTAAAGATTTTTTTAAATACGGCATTCCGGTTATTCTGGGGGACATTCTGTGGGGAATTGCCGGCAACGCCCAGATAGCCATTTTAGGCCGCCTGGGTACTGAGGTCCTTGCGGCCAATACCATAGCGGCAAATCTGCACCAGCTTTTAAGCGTTATGGTCTACGCCATAGCCAATGCTTCAGGAGTGATCATAGGGCGTACCGTTGGTTCTGGTGATAGGGAACTGGTAAAAGTATATGCAAAAACCCTCCAGCTTCTATTCCTGTCCATCGGCATCTTTACCGGCCTTGTTATCTTTCTTTCCAAGGATATTATCTTGGCCTTGGGCTTCCCTAACATATCCAACGAGGCCCATGTGTATGCCCTGCAATTCCTTTCGGTTTTTTCCGTTACTATAGTAGGTACGGCCTATCAGATGTCCGTCCTTACCGGCATAGTCAGGGCTGGGGGTGCAACCAGTTTTGTCCTTATAAACGACCTTATTCATGTCTGGTTAATCGTTATCCCGTCCGCACTGCTTTCGGCTTTTGTGTTTCATTTTCCGCCGGTGGCGGTCTTTGCCTGTCTTAAATGCGATCAGATTCTTAAATGCGCGGTTGCGGTGGTAAAGCTCAACAAGTGGAACTGGATGAAAAAACTAACACGGGGCTAGGAGTTTGTGGGGCTTTGGTGAATTTTTGCTCAGTGTGCCTTTGGCACACCTTCATGCAAAAATCCGATTAACGGGGCTCCTAGGAGCCGCGGACACTTCGTGTCCGATTGCACTTGTGGATTTTTTGCATATTCATGCAAAAAATCCCGATCAATGGGCATGCTTTCGGAGTTTGCAAGGTATAAATATTCATATTTATGAAT
>JAISQR010000574.1 GCA_031274035.1 Treponema sp.
AGGAACGTATTACCCCTTTGACGTATATGCCGATGGTCCTTACAAGGAAGCCTATGAAACCAGAAACTACGTTCATGTCAGCGGTGCGGTAACATCCGAAGGAAGCTGGCTTTTTGTCTGTGGCCCAATATTCGACCGGGAGGGCAATGTCGCCGCTTTGATTGAGACCGGATACAACATGCGCTCCGTTCTGGAACAAACGCGGACGATAATTATTCAGACCTCGCTTATTGTGGCCGCGGCCACTGTTGCGTTTCTCTTGATCATAATTGAATTTATCCTTATCCTGACCGCTTACAAAAAAAATAAAAACGAAATAAAACACAGATCTGCACCGTTTAGCCGCCGCACGGCCCGGGCGCTTGTAGTCCTTATGGTTGAAGCGTATAAAAAAATAGTTAAACAGGAGAGCAGCAAACATATCATTCCTGAACACATAAAAAAAGCCATTGCCTTTATGCTTGAGTCATATAAAAAGAAAGCCGAATCAACAAAGGATCCACCTTTTTATCCTGAACTTCTCCGGGCGCTTATCTTCTTTTTATTCATAGCTAATAACCTGGAAGCGGCGCTGCTGCCTATGTATGCCGCAAATCTTTACGAGCCCTTGTTTAACTTTTCCAAAGAATTTGTAATTACCCTTCCGCTTGTGGCGGATATGGGGTCCGCAGCCCTGGCACTGCTGATTATTCCGCTTATCTTTGAAAAATTCGGCATTAAACGGATCGGCCTTTTGGCGGTGATCTTTATTTTTATCGGTAATATCATGTGTTTTATCGCGGCAAATACAGCCCATTTGGCGGTGGCGCACTTTTTTACCGGCTTTGCGGGAGGTTCCCTCCTTCTGGTAATAAACGCCATCATTGGAGCGCAGAAGGATGTCAAAGATGTAAACAGCGGTTTTGCCCATTTTAACGCCTCATACCTTGCGGGAGTAAATGTCGGTGTTGTTATTGGTTCTATTCTTGCGCAGTTTTTCCCATACCGCATGGTTTATTTATTCTCCTCCCTTGCTGCCCTGATATTGGTTTTTATATTTATCTTCTCCATACGTTCAAAGCTCCTAAAGCACTTTTATGATATCACCGGTTTTGCGAATACCCAGGAGCCGGGAGAAAAATCTTCCCTGCTTAAATTCATCTTTAAGCCCGTTGTTTTAGGAACATTGCTGCTGCTGTTGCTGCCTTACGCAATGTCTCTGAGTTTTACCAGTTATTTTATGCCGATTTACGGAATTGAAAACGGATTGCGGGAATCCAATGTCGGTCAATTAATCCTCCTCAGCGGATTATTCGCCATTCTTTTCGGCACGAGTTTATGCGAATATGCCGGTCAAAAGCTGTCCTTAAAGATGATTATAACCATTTCGCTTTTATTGAACGTGGGCGGTATTTTCCTTTTTTCCCTCAGCGTTTCGGTATTTATGCTGATACTCGCCGTTGCGGTCCTTGCGGTTGCCAATATTTTTGCCGCAACCTATATTCAGACTTTTTATTCCACCCTATATCAAAACGAAAACATTTCGTCGGCTAAGGCGTTAAGCGTTTATTCGGCGGTTGAAAACATATCCATGTCCATAGGTCCGATAGTGTATAGTTACATATTGGCATATAATATCGGAACCGGTATGATGCTGTTTGCCAGCGGGGCATTGGTCTGCCTTGTGGTATTCCTTATTAGTTCATTTCTTTCAGATAGGGGAAACAAAAGAAGACTCAGCCTCTGAGCAAATATCCCACCGCGACATAACAGATAAACGCTAAAAGCGCAATTATAATCACATAGGGCAGCTTGGTCCGGTAATAGGTGGTTGGGTTAATACCCAACATCGGGCCGATAAAAAAAACATCCCCCAAGGCGATCTCGTTCCCGATTAAACCCGCGGCACAGACCGCTCCGACATAAAGTCCCGCATTTCCCTGCATGGAAGATGCAAGCTCAATCGCGATGGGAATACCGATGGCATACATGGCCCAGGGGCTATCGAAAAGCGCCCCCACCAGGGTACAAACACCGAATATCATAGCAGGCAATATCCACGCCTGTCCGCCGATAAGACTTTTGGCCATTTCGTTGAGCCACGCGGAAAACCCGATCTCTTCCATGCCGACGGCAAAACATTTACCCACTATAAACATAACAATCGGAGCAAGCATATTTTCAATGCCGAATAAAATATTTTGAAAAAATTGTTCCGGGGTCATATATTGCTGAAAACAGTACAGGATAAACATAAAAATTAAGGTTACGAGCATTCCGTACAGGACGTTTACCGAAAAACCTCCCGACTCAATGGAACCGGCTATTACGGAGGACAGGATAAGAACCAGGATCGGTAAAACGAGATTGAGGAGGCGCCCCCGGTTGGCATCCTCATCTTCCCCATCACCTTCGGTACCCTCGGGCCAGAGCGGCCCTCCTTCCTTTACCCGGATGACCGCTTTTTTAAGGGCGCCAAAGAGGGGTATCTTTCCGGTGGAGAGCAGAAGCATGAACACAATTGTCAGGAGCGCGGTAAAATTAAAACCTATGGTGGAAAAAAATATTTCTTTTTTTCCGCCGCTTATGGCGATTATTCCCGTAAGGTATATTCCGGTAAGGGAGATTGGACTGATAACACAGAGGGCGCCCGGGGACATCCCCATAACCATGGCGGATCGTTCCCGGGGTATACGTTTCTGATCCGCCAGAGGCTTAAAACAGGCGCCGTTTATAAGAATACTCAGATATTCATCAATAGCCATTAACACCATGGAACAAAACGCGGTAACCAGTGTACCATTACCGGTTTTTATTATTTTTTTTACAGTATATTTTAGGGCATTGATACTTCCGGAAGCCGAAAAAAGACGGGTCAGGGAACCCATGAGGATAACCAGCAGAATAATATCCACGGTACCGCTTACGGACGCAATGATATGCTCGTAAAAAGAACCGATAAACCCGAGTCTTGTGAGCATAATCATAATATACATCACCGCAAGTACAATGGATTCCAGCGCACGCTTGGTTAAAACAATATAACCTACCAAAAAGACGATAGGGGAACACAGCCATGCCGCATGCATCCGCCCTGCGGCAGGATCAGGGGAAAACAGCAGCACACCGAGAAAAATCAAAACTACAAGATAATAATTAATAAACAGGGATAACTGGGTTGCTTTTTTTGAAGAACCCGGTTTGCTGAGTCCCCGCCTTGTGTTGATTAACCTGATAAGCTTTCGGTATTTTTCCGTTGCCTGTCCGTAGGCATTTTTTAGAAATGCGCTGTAAATTGCGGAACTATTCCTGGTTAAAGCACGGAGGGTATTTTTATCAAGTTGATAAACCAATACCGTTCCCCTTGCCTGGATGTCCGCCATACGTTTATCACCGGTTATGGCGGCATATTCCCCAAAGTAATGGCCGGGATACAACTCGTTAATCACCTCACCCTTTTCGCCCCGTACATTAACTACCCCATCTTCGATGAAATACATGGCCAAAGCATCGTCCCCTGCACGGCAAATATAGCTATTATGGGGATACTTTTCCAAAACCAGATGGGACATAATAAAATTCAGGATGTATTGTGCCTGTTCCGAATCGTCCAGCTTAAAAAAATTTTTGATATATTCACGGGTTATATATTTTGGTTCCATCAGCATTATTCCCCGTTACATCAAAAAGAACTATCTTCCCAATGCCGCCCTAAAGGCTCTCCATATCCTGACATGGGCACTTTCCGCCTCTTGGCCGATATTTTCGATCATTTCAAAATTCCCGAAATTGGGCAGGATAAGATATTCTTTATATTGCTGACTAATATGGGGTTCCGATGCCGAATAGGTACAATAATATCCGCTGTATTCAAAACACCGCGCCCCCCGTTGGGGGTCAAGGATATAGGTAAGAAAAGCGTGGGCCGCGTCGGAGTTTCGAGCACGGCTGGGAATAAATGCGGCCTGAATACCAAAACCTATCCCCTCCTGGGGGTATACAACTTTAAAGTTAGGCTTCGCCATTTTTAACCTGGTTACTTCGCCGGTATACATCACCGCGGCGGATATTTCGCCGGAGATCATCGCGGCATCCAGATTCATATCCTGAATAAGCCGGACATTCGGGGCCAAGGCATTCAGTTTTTGACCTGCGGCGGCAATGTCAGCCAGATTTTCCGTATTATAGCTTTTTCCCAATGTCATAAGGGCCATTCCGTTGACAACCCGGTAGTTTGCGATGATACCCACACGGCCCCTAAGGCTGTTATGCCACAGATCCGAAAACCCTTTGATCTCCATATTCACCTTGGCAGGATCGTATACTACGGTCTGAATTCCCGCTCCATAGGGGATGGTATATTCGTTTTCAGGATCATAAAACTGATATTGAAAGAGGGAATTGATATTGCCAAAATTGCTGATTTTGGATCTGTTTATCTTCTGAGCCAAACCCTCCTCCAACACAAACTCAATAATGTAGTCATCGGCAATCACCAAATCGTAATTACCACCATCGTTAATCTCCAGTTCGGTAAGCATATCTTCGTTAAATTCAAAGGTTTTATAAACAACCTCTATACCGGTTGCCCGTTGGAAACCGTCAAGAATCTCCTGCGGAAACATATCTTCCCATGTATAGAGGATCAATTGCCTGCTTTGAGCAGGTACCTGCATAAGCGGAAATGCCCCAAACACAAGAATTATCATCAACAATCGAAACTTTTTCATATCATATACCTCCGGTTATGTTTATTCATTTATTGCTTCGATCGTCACCTCGGCGGATCTTGTTATATCAAGACGCCGGGCAAGAGCATCCGATACTTCAAGAATACGGGTTGAGGAAGCGCGAATCCGGTACATAATCGTAGCAGTCGCCTGCTGTCCATTGGCCTTGTTAACAACCCGGATTCGGGAACCTACGGGCAGCGAAGCATGACCTGCGGTAAGCTGCGTCCCTTCCGCCATCCTCATGGCCGTCCCTTCCTGGGTAAATTCCCGGTCAACAGACCGGCTAACCAAGGTTTTGGGACGACGGGGCACTACTTCGATACGCAGACGGGTAGTCCCCGACAAATTCATCTCCAGTGAATCGGCAACAGGAGAAGCCAAATCAATTATGATCTTTGCATTTTCGTTGATACGCCCACCAATCTTCACGGTAGCGCGTTTGTTATTTTCCAGGTTGGTCACATCCACCTGGGTCCCAAAGGGAAGACGTGAATGAGAAGCCATGAATTTAGAATCCGAGGACTCATACCAGCTTCCCGGGCCTTCCCACATATTTGTCTGCTGAGCGGCACAGGGGAATATACCCACAAGAACTAATAGACAGAAAACCAAAGCTCTCTCTCTAAATGAAGAAAAATTCATTTTGCTTCCTCCTCTACACAATGTCATTGAATAATGAACCTGATTATCCAATGCTTTCTGCGATAAAGAATACCAAATAAGTCAACAATCTGAACAGAATTATTATATGTCTCCTCACGCTCCCCAGTCAAGACCCCAGAGCATAAAAATAAAAAAAGCCCGGCGACTTCCTACTTTCCCACTCCTCAGAGGAGCAGTATCATCGGCGTGAGAGGGCTTGACTTCCGTGTTCGGAATGGGAACGGGTATATCACCTCCACCATAA
>JAISQR010000056.1 GCA_031274035.1 Treponema sp.
ATTTATTTTCCGTATCCATTTGATTACTTGACTATTTTGCGTCATTCGTACAACGCACGGCACGGCATAGCCTTTTCAAGTCTCCCCGGCAAAGCCGGGGGTTTACGTAATATAATTATACTGATACTCCTCAAGCGGTTTCTCCCGCCCGGCGCTTGCCGCTTTTCTCGGACCTCTGGTCCGCTGCTCCCGGCCTTCGGGATATACACCCGTTTGACTGCGGGCGCCCGGTACAACCCGCTTTTCAGCCGGTCTGCCAGACTTTGCAGGTTTTCCCACAGGTTCCGCTCGTACTCCTCGGCTTCTACTCCGTCTATCCCCACTGCCCCATCCTTCCTCGTCAGCTCCCACGCGCAGTACATCCACTCCACGTCGATGTGGTGTGCTATGCTCCACACGCTTTTCCCGCTGCTTCTCCGGGCCGTTGCGGACCTTCGTTCCGACGGCTTCTCATAGCCCCTCCCATCTCGCTTCGTTTTCCTTCGTTCAACGGTACTGGTTAGGCCGCTCGCTTTTCGTGCTATTACCCCGGTTCCCCGCAGTAATCTCCTCCCCATTACGAGCGTGGGAGAGGCCCGGTGTATTTGCACCCCGCCTTGTCCGTCGTCGGCTCCTTCCTCCAGAGGCTATGAGACCTTGCAGGCCTTCGGTCTGAACGTTCCCGTACAATGCCGCGCCGCCGCATGGCGGCGCATATAATCCGCCCCCTCATTGCCAGACCCGCAGGGTCTGACAACCTGCTGTACATCTGCCCCGCTCGCGAACCTCTGGTTCGATGACCCCGGTCGAGGTGTCCGGCCAGCGACGGACGCTCTGCCTTTTCCGCCCTCCACGGCCGCTCCCACTACCACAAAAGCGAAAGCCTCATGCAAGAAGAATTATTTCGGGGCTCATTCCCGCGGCGCGGAAACTTTGTTTCCGATTGTACTCGCTGTCTTCGGACCACAGGTCCGACGCCTTTCCGGATGAGGTGCATAGTTCGCTCTATGGCCCTCATTAGGTTATGCTGAAAGGTTTCTCCTATTTCCTCCTTTCACGAGCTTTCGTGTCGCAATGCGGTTAAATTTCTTCAAATTTGGGTATTTTCGCGGTACTTGGAAGCGGCGTACTTTGCTTTTTCGTGTTTTTTCGCGGTTGAATTTCTTAAAAGTAAAATTGCAGAGAGAACAGATAAAAAGGCGCAGGAGTTTGTGGAATTTTGCCTAAAAATCGTATGAATTTGCAAGCCCTCATCGAACCATCGAACCTCCGGTTCGCGAAGCCCCGATATATTTGTAACTGAGCTATTCAAACGAAAGGGCGCCGTAATATACAAAGTTTCCATCATCGCCCAGTGTTTTAATGAGAGGATCGGAAAGCAGCCTGACGCTCAGATCCGAAGCCAGGCCGCTTTCCAGAAAACTTGCCGCAATACCGCCGCCGCAGACACTGATGCTGCCTTTTCCTAGATGATCTTTAAAAATTTCCGCGTTCTTTTTTCCGATCAGTTCCATGCAAAGCAGCGCCTCTTGCAGCGCCTGCTCTTCACTATTATTTATAGCAAGATTGACGGACAGGATGAAGAGCGTATCTTCCTTTAAGCCTTCAAATACAATCCTCAGCGCGTGGGCCAAGCCGGAGATCAGGGCTGGTCTTGAACCTCCCATCAGGATAGGAATAATGGATACATTCGGGAAACAGTACTTTACAAAGGGAAGGAGCACTTCCGCCGAATGTTCCTCCAGATGGGGAATATCGTTTATCTGAATTAAGGTAGAACAAGAACAGAGTTCTTCATTCAGTTCGCGGTCCACGGCAAGGCCGCCCAGAGGGGTTTCAAACTGAGATGAATCGGAAAGGAATATTCCTTCTTCGCCTATTCGGTGAATAACACCCAGGATAACTACCTGACCAACACCTTTTACCCCCCTGCCTGAAGCTGCGGAAAAAGCCGCCGCGGCTGCGTATCCCGATATATCCCAAGCCCCGTGCGGAGCGATAACAGCCTGCGCCCTACCCCCTATTCCCCGTTCCAGGCCGAAGGATTGTATCTTTTGTTCAACATGCGCTCTATTATCAGGGTAAAAGATACCCTCTACAACGGGCGACCGGATTTTTCCCGATAAAAATTTTTTTTCCTCCATATTTTATAGTTTAGGTTTCTGTATTTATTTTTGCAAGGGAATGTGTATAACGCCGCTTCAAAAACGGAATTTTTTTGTACTAGGAGTTTGCTGCCTGAATTTTGCGCCATCTCATTTTTAAAGCCGGGAGTAAGCTTTTGAACATGTTTGCGTACTTTGTGTTTACTCTGCGATCTTTTGCGGTTTCTCTTAACCTGTTGGTATGGAATTGGTTGTAAAACACCCCGTCTGCTAATTGACGAAAGGTTAAACGCTTTAGATAATACTCTTACATGAATAAGTATATTTTTATCACAGGAGGCGTATGCTCCAGCCTTGGTAAAGGTGTGGCCGCCTCTTCTCTAGGGGCTCTGCTTGAAGGCCGGGGCCTGAATGTACGCATGGTGAAGTGCGATCCCTACATAAATGTAGACGCCGGAACTATGAGCCCCTACCAGCATGGAGAGGTCTATGTTACCGACGATGGAGCGGAAACGGACCTGGATTTAGGGAATTATGCGCGTTTTACTTCAGGCACTTTATGCCGCGCTAATTCCATCACCACCGGCCAGGTCTACGAGTCGGTGATACGCAAGGAACGGGAGGGCCGCTACCTGGGACGCTGTGTTCAGATTATCCCCCATATTACCGATGAAATAAAGAACCGTATACTTGCGGTTGCTAAAGAAGACCCCGATACCGATGTGGTTATTGTTGAAATCGGCGGTACGGTCGGTGATTATGAGTCGGTTCCTTTTCTGGAGGCGGCCCGGCAGCTTATTCATGAGTCGGGTAAAACAAACGCTATCTCTATTCACCTTACGCTGATACCTGAAGTTGCGGGCGGGGAACTCAAGACCAAACCGACGCAGCATTCGGTTAAGGCTATGCAGGAAATGGGGATACAGCCCGATATGCTTATCTGCCGTGCGCCGGTTATGCTGGACGAGGATACCTGCCGGAAGATATCCCTTTTTACCAATGTAGGATATGATGAGGTATTTACTTCGTATGATATAGGTACTACAATTTATGAGATACCTCTGGTGTTTTTTGAACAAAAACTGGATCAGATTGTGCTGAAAAAATTAGGGGTTGAGAGCCGCCATGCCGATCTTGACCAGTGGTATTCCATGATGGACAAGTTTGCCAAGCGTGCAGGGAAGGTCCGCATAGGTATTGTAGGTAAGTATATGGAACTTCATGATGCCTATAAATCAGTTTACGAGGCCCTCTTCCATGCGGGTATAGAGAACGGTGTCGAGGTAGAGTTGGCCAAGATTGATTCTGCGCGGCTTGAAGGGGCGGACGATCTAGACAGTATTATGGGGAACGATGGCGGGGGCGTAGACGGGGTTCTTGTTCCCGGCGGTTTTGGTCAGCGGGGTATTAATGGTATGATCAAGGCTTCGGCCTGGGCCAGGACGAACAAGGTTCCCTACTTCGGCATCTGCCTGGGTATGCAGATTATGGTGATTGACTGGGGCCGGAATATTCTGGGCTGGAAGGATGCGGATTCTACGGAATTTAACCAGGATACGAAGCATCCGGTGATAAGCCTTCTTGAGGACCAAGTCGATGTAAAGAACTACGGCGGTACTATGCGTCTGGGAAAATGGGATGCCGTGGCTGAACAGGACTCTAAACTGGAAAGAGCCTACAAACAGACAAATATTCACGAACGGCATAGGCACCGCTATGAATTTTCCAATAAGTACCGTAAGGAAATGCAGGAATCCGGTCTGAGACTAAGCGGTTTTACCCCCGACAGGAGCCTTGTGGAGGCGGTAGAATGGCCGGATCATCCATGGGGGCTGGGTGTGCAGTTCCACCCTGAATTTAAGTCCAAACCTACCGCGGCAAGCCCGCTCTTTCGGGAGTTTATCGCGGCGGCCAAAAAGGACAGAAGTTAGAGGGAATGTGGGGCTTTGCCCAAAAAATCACCAAAGCCCCACAAACTCCTCGCAGAATGGGTAATTTAGACTTTAACGTAAGGAGGTACAAATGAATCTGGCAATAGATTGCCATAAATGGGAAAGACCGTTGAGTAAGCGCATAAGAAAATTTCATGTTTTACCTGCTGCCTTCCAAATTCCTCATGTGCTTCCCGTTATTCTCATGCCGCTGACCATTGCGTTCCTTTCCTGTTCTTTCGATTATGGTTCTGCGGCTTCCGGTATTGAGGATATACCCGATATTACAATGGAGGATGTGGAGTACGTGCGGGTCCGGAACGGGGATCCAAAAGCGAAATTTACCGCGGAACATGCCGCCCGTTACGAGGACAAGCAGATGATGGAACTGAAAAATTTATCTTTTGAACAGTTTGAAAATCATGGTGAAGAGGTAAACGCGGAGGGAAAGGCGGGAGCCGCTTCGGTTGAACTTGAAAGCGGTAATATCCGCATGAACGGGGGGGTTCACATTACAGTGGAATCCGAAGACTACATTATAGAAACAGGCAGCCTGGAGTGGCATGATAGGGATCGTCTCCTTTCGAGCGGGACCAACGAGGTCAATATAAGGCGTACCGATGGAACAAATTTTAGCGGGCACGGTTTTTCCGCTGATGTGCGCAATAGAACATGGTCATTCAGCGCGGGCGTAAGCGGGACATACATCCACGAGGATAAGGAAGACGAAGGAAATGCTGCCGGAACCAGGGATGGAACAGGACAGGCAAGCGTAGCGGCGGACGCCGGTTCCGCGGCGCTTGGTGCAGGGGAAGCAGCCCCATCGGTAAACCCTCTATCCGAAGCGCTCCATCCGATAGACAGCAGCCCTCAATCTGAAGCGGAAGAGGGAAGCGCGCCGATAGACGCGGCTTCTGAAATACAGGAAAAAGAGGAGGACGCCGAATGAGACAGCCTCACCCCGCTCTCCTTTTCCTTATTCTCTATTCTATGTTCTTACCGCCCTGTTCCTTTGCCGACACTTTTACTTTCAAAGCAGACCGCATGTCGGGCGGTAGGGCTTCAGGTAAGGAAATTACCGTACTTTCGGGAAATGCCGAAGTAATGTCAGACAATCTGCTGCTTAGGGCCGACAGGATTGAGCTCCAGGGCAGCAATAATCAGTTTATCGACTGTATAGGAAATGTATGGGGTATGGAGGAAGAAAAGGAAATCATGTTTCAGGCGGACCGCCTCCGTTATGATCGTGAACTCAAGATAGCGCGGCTGGAAGGGAACTGTACCCTGGAAGATAAGAAAAACGAGGTTGTAGCGCGGGGCCGTTTTATCGAATACGATGATCAGGCGGAATTGGCGGTCTTTCAGATAGCGGTCCGGCTTTTTAAGGAGAACATGGTCTGCCGTTCCGAATATGCCTTTTACCAGCGCACCGAAAAACTCCTTGACCTTTCGGGCTTTCCGGTAGTTTACAAAAAGGACGATGAATTCCGGGCCGACCGGATACAGGTTGATCTGGAATCTGATGATGTGATCATGCAAGGCTCGGTATCGGGCTCAATAAAAAACTGATGATGACTGAAGATAAGGAACCGCTGGATAATGTAAAGACCTTTTTGGCGGAACATCAGCCGGTCTATAGGTCGAGGTATAATCCATCTCCCCAGGCGGATACCGGTCTGTTAGAAGACGCGGATATGCTCCCTAGGTCCGTGCGGTTCAAGCCCTCCTTCACATGGGTGGAAATTTACCCCGAAACTTCTCCGGCAGATCCTCTCTCTGTGCAAGCTGCTGAGGACTCAGTCCTTCCGCCTAATTTGCCTATACCCGAACAAGGTTTCATTGCCCAGGCGGACACTGTCCCTGTTGAGCCCGGCGGCAGGCCGTCTATACAGCCATCCTTTTCGGCCTCTAACCCGGAAGCCCTTACTGCCGAGCCTCCCTTTGAAGCGGAAGCGCCAATAGCGGAACCGCCGCCCCGTGCGGCTGCTGAAGTTGAGATAGAGGAGATTGCCCTTGACCAGCCGCTCTCTGAACCGGAAGCGCCGGAAGACGGGCCTGTGCTGGAACCGGCAGCTTTCGCGGCGGCTGGCGGGGCTCCCGCGGGGGAAGCCGCCCCCATGCGGACGCGCCCTGAACCGGAAGCGCCGGAAGACGGGCCTGTGGAACAATCGGCGCCCGATACAGGGCCGTTGATTACCGTTATTCCTCCTGAACCCAAGAAAGATAACAACACTATCCTGCATATCCTGGAAGTAAGCGGCCTTCATAAACAGTTTGGGCGCAAGGAAGTGGTACGAGGGGTCAACTTTTCTATGCATAACGGCGAAGTCGCCGGACTTCTTGGCCCCAATGGGGCAGGAAAAACTACTATTTTTTACATGATCGTAGGGTTCTATAAACCAACCAAGGGAAAGGTTCTTATGGATGGAGTAGATATTACAACCAGGCCCATGTTCCGACGGGCCAGACTGGGGGTGGCCTATCTGCCCCAGGAAGCATCCATCTTCCGCAAGCTAACGGTAGAGCAGAATATCTGGGCTATACTAGAAAGCCGCCGTGAAATAAACAAAGCCGCCAAAAAGGAACGTCTTGAAGCCCTTCTGGAAGAATTCGGTATAGGCCGTATCCGCAAGCAGTACGGCTTTACCCTGTCCGGCGGCGAGCGGCGGCGGACAGAAATTGCCCGCGCCCTTGCCACCGAACCGAAATTCCTCCTGCTTGACGAGCCTTTTGCGGGAATTGACCCTATCGCGGTTTACGAGATCAAGCAAATCATACGCCGCCTGGCCGAGAAGGATATAGGTATACTTATAACCGATCACAATGTACGGGACACGCTGGAAATCACCACCGAGGCCTTTATCATCAACATGGGAACTATTGTTGCCCGCGGTGATAAGGATATAATCCTGGCTAATGAAATGGTACGCGAAGTCTACCTGGGCAGTGAATTCAGAATGTAACCCCCTACCAGATCAGGAAATCCTTTCCCAATAAGCGGAGGACAGCCTCCACGAAAAAGTAATCGCCGTAAATAATAGGCACATCCGCGTCTTTGCCGGTACTGTGGTAGGCGCCCGTGCCGTGACCCATGACAGCGTCCTCTTCAGGATTCCAATTACAGAAAGCCTTTTCGCAGGCGCGCAGTATCTTTAGGGCGGCGTTAAGATACAGGGGTTTTTCATACTCTCCTACATGAGCGGCTATTTCAAGGAGACCGCAGCTCGCTATCATGGCGGCGGTGGAATCGTACTTGAGGGGCTTTAAGGGAGATCGGAAATCTACCAGGGGCAGCCAATCGTTTAGAGCAAAATTTGCAATCACATAATGGGCTATACTCTTGGCGGTATCCAGGTACTCCTTTTTCTGTGTGTGCCGGTAGCTTAGGGCAAAGCCGTAGAGCCCCCACGCCTGCCCTCTGCTCCAGGAGGAACCGCTTGCAAAGCCCTGGCCGCCGGGATACTCCAGACATTCGCCGGTATCGGGATTGAGCGCCGCTATATGGTTGCAGCTTCCATCGTCCCTGACAATGATACGGCGGCAGGTATCGGCATGTTCCTGGGCAATAAAGGAAAAACGCCGGTCGCCGGTTTCTTTAGAGGCCCAATAGAGGATTGGAATATTCATCATACAGTCCACGATCATCCATCCGGTTCTATCCCCGTTCCAGGCGCGGATGAACTTGCCGGCAGGATTGAAACGTCCGGCCAAAAGGTTGGCTGCATGAAGCCCCCGCCTTCGGGAGTCCTTATTGCCGGTTAAGCGGTAATTGGCAACCGCCGAATGGAGCCACATAAAGCCCACATCGTGGTGGAGCCCTTCGTAACCGATCAATGCCTGATCCAGCCGATCTTCTACGCCGGAAGCCGCCTTGCGGTACGCTTCATCCCCCGCGGCATGGTACATCTGCCAGAGTATCCCCGCCCAAAAACCGTTGGTCCACCAGTAGAGCCCTTCCAGGGTGTCTACATCATGGTAATGCCCGTCAATAGGGATATAGGGGATCATGCTTCCTATCCGGGCGCATTCGGCGGACAACTTTACAGAAAGTTTCCCGTAGGTCTCCTCAAGCCACGCCTTATCATCCTGCGATACAGAATAATCCATTGTTTTTCTCCTAAAAATTGAGAGTCTGTTAATAGCGTCTTTCAATAATACGCAAGTATGATGAAGATTTCAAGTTAAACAGGTAGAAGAAGCAGGGTGAGCGTATTTACTTTCTATGCCTTGAAAATCCCGCCGGAATTATAGACGGTGCGGACCGCACGAACTTTTAATACATAGACCGGGCGGGTAAAATGCTTAACTTGTTGACATTGGTTACGAAAGTTTAGAATTATCTCAAATATGCCGATATTTCAATAGAGAAATATGGTTTTGTGCGGTTTTATTGTCCTTTTTAGTTTAACCATTGCCGCGGCTGTATTTGCCGCCAATTATTTTGTCCGGCAAAAGTCCATCCCCCTTCCGCCTTTTATTAAAGCTAAATTGGTGACGCAGTTTAACCTTCAGCCTGGAGAATGTATTGAAAATATTATTGTAAGCGAAGATGGAAGTATTGCCTCTGTTGCGGTGCGGGAGATTGCCGGTCTATTAAAAACCAAGGTAATTTACCATGTGTATCAGGAAGGGAAGAAGCTCGGACCCTTTGATGTTTATCAGAGTCAGAACGGAGCATGGGCCGCCTGTTGCCCGGCGGACCCTGACGCGGAGACGCCTGTTGTACCCGCCGAAGCCGTGGATAGTGCTGCGGATATACCGGAACCTTCGGCGCCGGTAAAGACAATACCTGCACCCAAGAAGGAACTTTATACAGGAACCGTTCAATTCCATACAAGGCCGGGCTGCGTTACTTCCGATAGCTGGTATTATTCAATAAACAAGATACGGGAACATAAACTTGCCTTGAGCGGCCGTATTGATACGGAAAACAGCATTGGTAGGGGCGGAGAGAGCGGAAGCAGCGGTAGTTCCCCCCGGTCTATCTATATCATTAGCAAGGAAAGTATCAGAGAGATTTGCGATTATACGTCTAATCCAGTGAGCGGCGAATTGTTGACCGCTCAACGGAGAAACGGAAGGGTCTATGTCGGTACGGGCAGGGAGGAATTAGGCCCCTTTGACGGCGCAGGTTTTTTAAGCTGGTCTCCGAACGGCAAAGTCTGCGCGTTCACCGCGTATTTAAACAAAAAATGCTATGTGTACAAAAACGGCGCGCGTAAAGGGCCGTACCAGAGCGTTTCTTTTCTTGGCTGGACAGCCTGCGGCCTCCATTTTATGTATATTGCCGACTATTCAATTTATGTAGATGATGAAAATATTCTTATTGACGAAGGCCAGGCCCGATCCATTAAATTTGCCCCCAGCTTAAACAAATATGCCTACCATCTTGAAATAAAGGATGAAGACGCCAGATACGATCACTATATTGTTACTTCATCAGGGAAACGATACGGGCCTTTTTCAGGACCGCCGTTGTATACCTATGCCCCTATTTCTGAATATCTCTTTATCTTTGCAGGAGAATACACGGGCGGCGCATATCAGCCGGTTGCCTTCTTCAACGGCGAACGCATTGAACTTAGCTCGTTAATGAGTTACGATATAAAACCTGTTTTTTCCAATGACGGTCGATCATTTTCGATTATCGATATGTACAAATACAAGATATGGAAGGGTGGTATTTCCCGGCTTCTTGCCCTGCCCGCTCATCCTGTTATCTGTTATTATGCCGGCAACAGCTTAACCTATTTAATCAAAAAGGCCGATGGCTACTATTTCATTTCAGGCGCCCATGAATACGGCCCCTACGATTATATCAGCGCCCCCTCTAAAGATCCTCGTTTAGAAGCCCGTCTCCGCTTTGAAGCATTTTTTAAGGGGGCTGTTTATACGATGGAAGTATCGCCTGCCCATGGGCGGTTGAGACTTCCGGTATAATCACGTTTAATAGCCCGCTCCTTTATCCACCACATTTACAAGATCTTCGCCGCGGACATACCTGCCCAGATTCTCCAGCGCAATCCCCAGTGCAATGCGGTGATAATCGGGGTGCATGCCTGCGTAATGGCCGGTAAGGATCACGTTGTCCATATCCCAAAGCGGTGAATCGGGGGGCAAAGGCTCTTCCGCGGTTACGTCCAGCAGGGCGCCCGCGATGCGTCTTGTCCGCAGGGCGTCAATCAGAGCTTCTTCGCTGGTTGTTTTGCCTCGGCCTGCGCTGGCATAAAGCGCGGCGGCCTTCATGCTGTCGAATTCAGCTTTGCCGAAAACGCCCCTCGTCTCCCCCGTCATGGGGAGCAGGTTTACCACAAAGTCCGCCTCCGCCAGCAATTCCGGCAGGCGGGAAAAGGTTTCAACCTTTACACCCCCCTCCGTGCCTTTATCCGGTACATGACGGCGTATACCTATCACCTTCATGCCGAATGCTAAAGCCGCCTGTGCGGTCTGCCTGCCTATGGAGCCGTAACCCGCTATCAGCATGGTTTTCCCCTTCAACACGGAAGTTTCGCGTTCGAAGGGCCTGAACCACTCATGCCTTTTCTGCGCGGCAAACGCCCTGACAAAGCAGCGGTTCCAGGCAAGCATCATCCCCAGGATATGCTCAGTTATCTGCTCCGCATGCATACCTGAAGTATTTGTCAATATAAAAGGCATCTCCTTTAGTTCGGGGTCTCCAAGCAGGCGATCCGCGCCGGCGGACCAGACCTGAACCCAGCGGAGCAGCGGCATACGGTGAAGCAAGTCCCAGGGTATAGTGTCGAAGATAATTTCAATCCTGCCAAGATTTTTTTCTATCGTGTCCCTATCCTTTGTAAAGAGTACTTCCCTGCCGTCCGCGGCTTTGATTATATCGTCCTTTAAAGCGGAGGAAATATCTTCGCATTCCAGGGCCGCAAGGAGGATGCCCCTTTCATAGTTAAGCGTATTTTGTTTCATGGCTATAGTATACAAAAATTTAAAGAATAATGCAATTATAGGCAGGGCGGGAGCGGCGGGCCTGCTTTGGGGAACTGCTCCAGTTTGACGGGAGCCACCATGACTGGTTTGAGGGGCGGCGGGGGACCTGCTGCCTGATGACGATGATAGATGACGCGACCAATATCCGGTATGCCCGGTTTTTTGAAAAGGAGACGGCGGCGGGGGCGATGACGGTATTGTCTTGCTGGATAAAGAGTTACGGCATCCCCAGGCCCTGTATTGCGACCATAAAAACGCCTTTGTTTTGACCAGGGAACCTACCGATGCGGAGCTATTGAAGGGAATAACCAAGCCGCCATTTTGGGAAAGCCTGTGAAAAGCTGGGAGTGGAAGTCATCCCCGCCAACAGCCCGTAGGCGAAGGGGCGGGTAGAACGGAACCACGGGCTGGATCAGTACCGGCTGGTTAAGGAGTTGAGGCTGGAAGGCATTTCTACGATTGTCCAGGCTAACAAATTCCTCCTGGAAACCTGCCTGCCAAAAATGAACGCCAAGTTTGGCCGTCCTGCCCTCAGCAATGACTATATCATTCGTTTTCATGTACGCCTGTTTCAGATTTTACCGGAAGCCAAAGTAAAGCCGAGACCGGGGAACGCCGTAGTCGTAAGGACAAAACTTGATAACTCCATAGTTATCATCTGGAAAGACAAGCCGCTACTGGTCAAGGAAGTGAATACCCTGTTTGACCAGTACAAATAAGAACAATAGAAATGTCCTATCCAACCTGACATTTCTATTGTTCTCCGACACGGGA
The DNA here is from genome assembly GCA_031274035.1 of Treponema sp. Classification (GTDB taxonomy): domain Bacteria; phylum Spirochaetota; class Spirochaetia; order Treponematales; family Breznakiellaceae; genus JAISNI01. Next base: position 11,750 of record JAISQR010000056.1, read on the forward strand.
AAAGCCCTGTATTGTGAAAAAAAACCAAATACGGTATTATAGAATCATGCGTGAACATGATCTGGAAAGCACTCTTTCACAGACAGAACTTTTTTCGGCCTTTGGAAAGCAGATGCTGGGGGAAATTTCCGAATTTTGTTCTTTGGAACATTTCCCGGCGGGCGGTACGGTATTTGAATGCGGTCAGGAAGGGGACGCCCTCTTTATCGTGAAAAACGGAGAAATCGCGGTAACAAAGCAGGGGGAAGACGAGCAGAAACAGGAAATCGCCCGGTATATAGCCGGAGATTGCTTCGGCGAACTGGACATGATGATGCAGATCAGGCGGAACGCCGACGCGCAGGCCGTGCGGGACAGTGAAGTCCTCCGGTTTCCCCGGAAGGATAAGACATTGGCCTGCCTCATGAGCGCGTATCCCGTTACCGGGGCCCGTCTGTTCCATACTTTTATCAGGATTACCACCACGCGTATCAGGAAGGCTAATTCGCTGCTCAAGGAAAATTCACCCTGGGTTCAGGAAATGCGGAACCAGGTGTACAAAGACAAGCTTACCGGGCTTTTCAACAAGACCTTTCTTACCGAGCAGCTTCCGTCATATCTGAAAGATGAGTGT
>JAISQR010000063.1 GCA_031274035.1 Treponema sp.
GGCGGACAAACTGAAGAGGGACAAGGGGAAAGCCATATACAAGAAGAGGAAAGAGACGGTGGAGCCGGTATTCGGGATAATCAAAGCGGCGTCGAACCTGCGGTTCGAGGATTCCGTCACTTTCTGCTGAGGGGGCTGGAGAAGGTGAATGGGAATTGGTATCCCTGGCATACAACTTCAAGCGGTTATATAGACTGAAAACGAGCTAAAGAGCCCCCGGTAAGGGGGGACCACCGGTACGGCAGCCCCGTACCGAGGGCTGAAAACGGCCCTTCAATGAAAAAAATTAAAAATCCCCACACAAGAAAAATCCTGTATACAGCAAGCGCAACAAACTGCTAGATCACCACCTATACCCGTTTGACCGCGGGCGCCCGGTACGACCCGCTTTTCAGCCGGTCTGCCAGACTTTGCAGGTTTTCCCACAGGTTCCGCTCGTACTCCTCGGCTTCTACTCCGTCTATCCCCACTGCCCCATCCTTCCTCGTCAGCTCCCATACGCAGTACATCCACTCTACGTCGATGTGGTGTGCTATGCTCCATACGCTTTTCCCGCTGCTTCTCCGGGCCGTTGCGGACCTTCGGTCCGACGCCTTTCCGTATGAGGTGCATAGTTCGCTCTATGGCCCTCGTTAGGTTATGCTGAAAGGTTTCTCCTATTTCCTCCTTTCACGAGCTTTCGCGCCTTTCGCGGTTGAATTTCTTAAAAGTAAAATTACTGTTTCCCCCGATAATTCGGAGGATATTTTATCTCCTGAAATATATGAATTCTTACCATTAAAATTATTGCTTAACTATTAAAAAAAATCTTGACAGAATATAGGATTTATTATAGTGTAAATTAATATTATACTCTAATCGTTAGGGTAGGCAGTGTGCCTCCCTAACGAAATTGTTTTTTATATTATAGAGGAGAAAACAATGACACGGATCACTAAAGTTTTTATTGCTGGTGCGGTTTTGTTTCTTGCCGCGGCCTGGATCTTTGCTGGAGCAGGCGGCGGTGAACAGCAATCGAGTACGTCCGCTAAACCGGGTGAGGCTTATAAGGTCTATTTTTACGCGTGGACCAATGCGGATAATATGAAACCCCTGCTCGAAGCCTTCAACAAGGAATATGCCGGCAAATATGAGATGGTTTATCAGAAATTAGCCGACGCCAGGACCATGACGATCAATACCGCCCTTGCATCGGGCGAGCAGATCGATGTTATGACCCAGTCCAGCGCCTTTGATCAGCGTACCCGCGCCGATAGCGGTATCTATCTTGGACTTAAACAGTTCTTTACCAAGGAGGGGCTCGACTATGCGGGTGTGTTCGGAAAATCCATAGAGGAGACCCAGAATTACAACGGCGACTATTACGGCATTCCCTATTGTAATAATATCAACATGGTTTTCTTCAATAAAAAGATGTTCGACGCGGCCGGCGTTCCCTATCCCGATCCCAACTGGACCTGGGACGATTTCCGTGCAACCGCCAGAAGGCTGACCAGCGGAAGCGGCGCCAACAAGGTCTACGGCGCTATGGTTGATGTCGCCCACCCGGATCAAGATTTAAACTGGGCGTTAATCGCCCAGCAGAAGCTGGGGAGCTTCTTCTATTACAGGCCGGATTTTAAATCCACCCGTTTTGACGCTCCCGAAATGAGGGAAAGCCTGCAATTCTTCTACGATCTGCTCATGGTAGATAAATCCAGTGTACCGCTTGATGAATACACCGCCCTCCGGCTTCAGGACGATATTGTTGCCATGAACGGCCTCTACAGCGGACGCTATGCCATGTGGGTTGCGCCGGTTTACGGCTGTCTGTACCTGAACAAGAGCTACGGCGAAATTCCTGCGGGGACCGACATTGGTGTAACTAACCTTCCGCGTCCTGTAGGATCATCCGGCCCGGTCAGCGTTACCTATACCTCCACCGCCAGCATCCCCAAGAATGTCAAGAACCCCGATGCTTCCTGGACCGCCCTCAAATATATCTGCATTGACCGTGCGGACCTCTTTGCCGGCCCCAAGGCCATGCACCCCGGTTATCAGTTTAAAACAGTAGAAGAAGCAAACAAGTTTAACGATATTATCTTTAGGGATCATCCGGGACTCGATTTTGATATGGCTATGAAGGTAATGCCCCTGCCCCGTACCCTGATCAGTAAGGATAACAGCCGTGTCGAAGGTCAGGCCAGGATCAACGATCTTATCAAGGCCAATATGTCCCTGGTTTTCAACGGTGAAATGACCGTTGACGCCGCGTTGAGGGACCTTAAAACCAAAGGCGATCAGTACATAGCCGAGGACCTGAGGAAATAGTTCTCCTGTAGTCTTGATAGAAGTATGGATTTGTAACTGCTCTAGGAGCCTGTGGGACTTTGGTGAATTTTTGCATGAATATGCAAAAATTCCGATTAACGGGGCTCCTTTGGGAGTTTGTATGGTATAATCGAACCATCGAACCTCCGGTTCGTGGTTCGTATTCATTTTACGAATATTTATACTGTATTTGTGCGCAAAGCGCAGCAAACTCTAGCGGATGTAACCATGGATTCCTTTTTTCAGATAATGGTATTTGTCTTTATTGGCGTGTTTCTGCTGTGGTTTGGATATACGCTTTTTTTTGGGGGAACCAACAGATCGTCCGGCGGTTTTCGCAAAACGCGGAAAAAATATAGAAAGCCCTTGAGTGTAAGTTATCCGGGTGCACCACAGACCTGTCCTGTATGTTCCGCACGGCTTGAACCGGGGGAATTGGTAAAATCATCGGCGTTTCCGTCCTTTACCGGCGGAAAGGACCGTCTGATGCATATACGCGGCTGTGTTTATTGTTTGAATCACGAACGGCCCCGTATATGCCCTGTCTGCGGCGTGCGGTTAAGGTCTACGGAAATTCTCATTGCACGGATGTTTGAGCGTCCGGGGCGGGCCCACGTTCACATTCTAGGTTGCAGTAGATGCCGGGGGCCGCACCCGGCGAGATAGAAGAAGCTCCGCATTGTTTTTTCTGTGCAGGTGATTATACTTACACATTATGAAAATAATTATTCCTTTATTACCTGTCTTCGCCGTTTTGGGGATACTCCTTGTTGTGCTTATCCCCTTTTCAGGTTGTTATACCCTCAGTCAGGGGGTTATAATGCTTGGCTATCTTAACAGGGCTGTTTCGTTGGATGATCTGCTGATTGATGCAGAAGAAATATCCTCCGGGGAATCTGCGGATTCTGACAATGTTTCTGAATATGAAAAGAGGCGCATCTTTGTAGAACGCATACGGGACATACGGCGTTTCGCAATGGAAGAGCTTGGCCTTAAAGAGAGTGCTAATTATACGAAGTATGTAGAACTTGATCGGAACTACCTTGCGGCAGTGGTTTCCGCCTCGGCAAAAGATGCTTTTATCCGCTATGAATGGTGGTTTCCGGTGGTTGGTAAGGTTCCTTATAAGGGTTTTTTTATGCCCGATGATGCCCGTAAAGAGGCCGATAAACTAAAAAAGAAGGAGCTTGACGTATGGATACGCTCGGTGGATGCCTTTAGTACGCTGGGCTGGTTTCAGGACCCGCTCTATTCCTTTATGCAGGAGTATACAGCAGCGCAGCTTGCCGATCTGGTTATCCACGAATTACTCCATGCTACGGTTTTCCTTAAAGGCCAAGTTCAATTTAATGAAGAACTTGCGGAATTTGTAGGGAGTGAGGGGGCGCGGATTTATATCGAAAAAACCTTCGGCATCGAATCGAAAGAGTACCAGCAGATGCAGAATATTGAAGCGGACAGCTCTGCTTATATTGCCTTCATCCAGGGGTTGATTTCTCAACTGGACAGTGTATATAAAAGCAATATTCCGCGGGAAGAAAAGCTGCAACAGAAGGATGCTATAATTAGGGCATCTCAGGAGCGGTTTACTGCCGAGTATGAAAGTCTTTTTTTAAGCGATAATTACCGCGGTTTTTCCAAGCTGCCGATAAATAATGCTTACCTGGAACTCTTTAGACTTTATTATGACGGAAAAGCCCATTATAAGGAACTGTACGAAAGGTATGGCAGTGATCTTCCCCGTTTTATAAATGCGGCAAAAACTTTGAAAAATAAAGGCGATCCTAAACGGCAGTTGGAAGATGCCTTGAGTAGAAGTAGTGAGCTTGTATCAGATTCAAATTTTCCTAAAGGTGTTTTTGCAGATTCCGATATTAAGAGAGAGGTCGGATGGATACCATGAGCCCGTTGGGCCGCCATGATTTTTTTCTGTCCGAATGTCCTTGTCCTTCCGGTGAATAGGTTGGTTGAGGGTTCTACGCACAAGAAGTGCGGGCACGTTTTTTAGATTTTAGGGGTTTCTTTATGTAAGGAAATTCTACAGGCAGTAGTGTGTAACATTATTGCCCGGCATGGATGCCGCGGCGCCGTAAGCTGTCAAAGGGACAGCGGTGCGCCGAAAATGCCAAAGGAGTGTTTATGATTATTAATCACAATTTGAGCGCAATGTTTGCGGACAGATCTCTTAAAGTTACCCAGGCTTCTGTGGATAAAAATATGGAGAAATTGTCCAGCGGCTTGCGTATCAATCGCGCCGGTGATGATGCTTCAGGGCTTGCTGTATCCGAGAAGATGAGGGCCCAGATCCGCGGTTTGAATCAGGCATCAACCAATGCCCAGAACGGTATTTCGTTAATTCAGACCACCGAGGGTTATCTTCAGGAGTCCGAGGATATCGTCCAGCGGATCCGTGAATTGGCTGTATTGTCTGCTAACGGTATTTATACCGCTGAAGACCGTACTTATATCCAGATCGAAGTTTCTGCCTTAATTGATGAAGTCGATCGGATTGCTTCCCACGCTCAATTCAACGGAATGAATCTGCTTACCGGTCGGTTCGCCCGTCAAACTGGCGAGAATGTGGTTACAGCTTCCATGTGGCTTCATATTGGTGCTAACATGGACCAGAGAGAACAGGTTTTTATTGGCACTATGACTGCGAAAGGTATTGGAATCCGTGATGTTGGTGACGATACTATTCTTTCGCTAGCTGATATGGATGGTGCCAACCGTGCTATCGGAACCCTCGATGAAGCGTTGAAGAAGCTCAATAAACAAAGATCTGATCTTGGTGCCTACCAGAACCGTCTGGAGCATGCAGTCCGTGGTCTTGATATTGGGGCAGAGAATTTGCAGGCTTCTGAATCCCGCGTTAGGGATGTCAACATGGCGAATGAGATGGTTTCTTTTACGAAGAACCAGATCCTCAACCAGGCTGGAACTGCTATGTTGGCTCAGGCCAATCAGAAAAGCCAAACTGTTCTCCAATTGCTGCAGTAAAGCAAGGCGAAAAAAGATGGTCGAGGGGGTTGGTCTTAAAGACTGGCTCTCCTTGGCAAATCGTAAGCTATCCGATATTGCAGTACCGGGAAGGCGCCCTTCCGGCTTAAGCCGGAAGGGTTTTTTATTCTAAGGGGGGTCTGATACCCGTATGCGTTTACTTATGAACGAGTGATCTGAACAGCATAGGGATTTGTTTCCCCTCTTGGATTGAGCGCAAAGCGGCGCTCGTTTTATGGATAGTTTCAAGCAGGTTTATTACGGACATGGTATCCAAAAGTATATGTTTTACTATGCTCAACATAAGCCGCCGTCCGCACCACAGCGGTCAATCTTTACGTGCAGCGCTTCCCTGCCCAGGGGGAAAAACAACCGCGGAAACTATGTTTCCCAGTTTACCCATATCCCGCAAAGGGCCGCTAATAACAGCTTACCGTAAAACCATGCACGGGCGTTCCGTGCGCTGTGAATCGGTATCTCATGGCAGCCGAACAACGGCTTTAACCGTTTGAATACCAGTTCTATCTGCCAGCTTCAACAACGCGGCCGTTCCGCTGAATGATTTGCCTTAGATAAGGTATAAAAAAACAGGCGTAGCAAATCCGTTGCATTCTTGATTACTTGCGAAGGGTATATACCCAAGAGCCCGCTCACTGGTTCGCGGGGGAGCTTTAGGGCGGGTTGTTGATTTCCCGTCTCCGCAGCAATGCCCCCAATTCCCTTGCCTTGTCTTCCCATTCTTCGGGCATTACCGATAATAACCGTGAGTGTTAAACCAGCGCAGTTACTTTCAATCCGACGTATGCGGGCTTTAGTGCGAGGTAGTTCATTGACGGGATAGAATATATATTATAAAATAAAAAAGTGGAGTATCCAATGATAATCAATAAAACTATTTTGATGTTGCTATTTTCTATTGTGTTACTGTATATACCCTGTGCAGCAGGAGCTGGAGGATCTCAGTCGGCAACATCCGAAACACGGGGGCGTTATCTTGCGGGGAGGGGTATCATTGTTCCGCCCGAAGAGATACATACCGATTCCTATATTGCCTCTATCGATTACAAGTATCCCCAGCCCGCGGCGGAATTCGGGGTTTATCTATACAACAGTACAAACCTTATGAGTAGGCAGGGGCAGGAAGGGATATTACAGATCGGTCTCCAAGGCAGGAAGATATCCTTTGAAAGCCTTCCTGCCATGAATCTTGCCTTTGTGATAGACACATCTGATTCCATGAACGAAGAAGATAAGATAGCCTGGGTTAAGGAATCGGTAGCGATTTTTATGAATAAGGTTCGTGATGTTGATTCCTTAGCCTTGGTAAGTTTTAATGATAGCGTACAGGTGCTGTTTGAATCGACCCGCATGGACAGTCCCCAGAAACGGCGGCGTTTTCTCAATGCCGTACAGAATCTTTCACCGCGGGGCGGAACAGATATAGAGAAAGGGCTTGCCGCAGGATATGAACAAGTATTGGCGAATTATCGTGCAGGTTCGGTAAACCGCGTGTTCTTTTTTTCCGATGGTACAGAATTTTCCTCCCGGCTTAATCTTGCGGGGGCTCAGTCCGGCGAGGTGCGTGTTTCCCTGCTCTGGAATAATGTTAACGACTTAGATCTTCATGTGGTGAACCCTCGGCAAGAGGAAATATTCTACGGCCATCGGAACGACAGCTACGGCGGTATGCTGGATGTAGATATGAATGCAGGAGGGGAATTAACCAACAAACCGGTGGAAAATATTTTTTGGATTCCAGGTAAAACCCCCCAGGGCAAGTACCGTGTCTATGTTCAAAATTTTGGCTTTCATGAAAAAGACCGCAGTCCAACGAATTTTCAGGTAGAGATAAAAAATGGTAACGAATATAGCCGTTTTGAAGGAACAATAAGCGGTTCCGGCAGGGCGAGTAATACCGAGATTGGAACATTTGAATATAAGAGTTCTGCGGCGTTGAAACAGGAAAAAGATTTGGTCTACCAGCTTGCCGAAACTTATAAAGAAATGGGCATCTCTATTTCGACCCTGGGAGTGGGTCTTGGTTTTGATGTAGAGCTTATGCGCAAGCTGGCGGAAGAAGGGGGCGGCAGTTCCCGGTTTATTAGCAGCAGAGAGGAAATGCAAAAAACCTTTGATACCGAGTTCGACCGAATGGCGGTACTCGTTGCCAGCGATGTAGAGATGGACTTGGAGCTTATGCCAGGAGCCGAGGTGCTTGATACCTGGGGATATCAATATCAGATAAACGGGAACAAAATTGCTTATCGTTTAACCGGTCTGCATCTGGGAGATTACGAGACCATACTGATCCGTTACCGATTACCTCCGCAGGGGACGGGGAATGAAAAACGGCTTGCCGGTTTCCGCCTTTCCGCCAAGGATATATTGGGAAAAACCATACGCCTGCCTGAGCAGACTATAAGTATTGGGCTTTCCGACAGCCCTGTTCCGGTGGATGGTATTTCTTCCGGAATGGTTCTGTATTCGGGTACCATGATGCACTTTGCGGAGGCCCTTAAAGAAATAGGTACACTCTACTATGCAGGTCAGGACGATCTTAATGGCCTCTCTCAGCTTGAGCGGGAGAGTGGAGGCAGAGAACCGTCTGCGGACGCTCGGCAGCGAATGGATACCCTGAAAGATACATTCTTTTCCCGTCTGGAAAAGGCATTGCAGAAAACCAATAGTAATAAGGCGGAACTTGAGAATGCAAAACTAAGGCTGGACGATAAGGAAGCATTTAACCACGAAATTGAGATTCTTGCCCGGTATCAGGAGATATTGATTAAGGAGATACGGGATAACGGCGGGGTCTTGAAGGATGAAACGCTTACCGTTGGGGATTCTGGCACGGATGGCGTTTCGCTGCCTAATGTTTCAAACAGCGGACCGCCGCAACTGGAAGTACTCCGCAATAGGGTATCGGGACTTTTTAAGGAGATAACGCTTTCCTTACCGGAAGAACAACGTTCCGTTGTTGCCTTAACGCCTTTTATTACCCGTAGTGGTGAGGAGCCGCTCTTACTCAACTTTCTTAACGAAAGCGCCCTGGTAGCTCTTTCCAGCGATCCGCGATTGCTTCTGGTGGAACGAAGCCTTCTGGATAAGGTTCGGCAGGAACAGCAGATTCAGCTTGTAGAGGTGATGGACGCCGATACCGCTGTTGGTATTGGGAAACTGCTGGGAGCACGATTTATCATAACAGGACAGGTCATTCCTCTAAGGACACAGGTCATGGTTTTTGGTAGGGTTATCAATGTGGAAACCGGCGAAATAGTAAGCGCTGCACAGATATATCTGGACCGGGAGGTTGTTGGAGAGTTATTGTAAGTAAGCGTATAAAATGGTATAAAAATCCCGATCAATAGGCATGCTTTCGGAGTTTGCAAGGTATAAATATTCATAAATATGAATATTTATACCGTTTTATGCGCGAAGCGCCTTCTTCTGGGAGCCTGTGGGACTTTAGTGAATTTTCGCATAAAC
>JAISQR010000089.1 GCA_031274035.1 Treponema sp.
GCTAGGAGTTTGTGGGGCTTTGCCCAAAAATCGTATAAATTTGCAATTTATTGCAAATTTATACCTTGCAAACTCCCAAAGAAGCCTTGTTAATCGGAATTTTTGCATGAATATGCAAAAATTCACTAAAGTCCCACAGGCTCCTAGGGGTTCCGGGGCACATCAGAACTATGGTCTGCGAGCACGAAGGGAAGAAGAATTGGAGGGCAGCCCCACAAACTCCGAATACTCGAAGAGTACAGCATGCCCGCTGATCGGGATTTTTTGCTATGGTTCAACCCGCTTCCTGTCCCTGGGGAACAGGCTGGCTTCCTTGACGTTTGCCAGCCCCAGTATCTTCTGGGTAAGACGTTCGCAGCCTATAGCAAAGCCGCCGTGGGGAGGGCAGCCGTACTTGAACACCGTAAGGTAGCCGGCCATATTCTCCGCTTTAAGGCCGAATCTGGGAAGGACTTCGATAAGGCTCTGGTAATCATGCTGCCGCTTGCTGCCGCTGGTAATTTCGAGGCCGCGGAAAAGGGTGTCAAAGCTCATCGTGCGGGTTGCGTCCAAGGGATAGGTGTAGAAGGGCCGGTAACGCCGGGGGAATTCATTGATAAAGATAAGTTCTATGCCGTGTTCACGTCCCGCCCAATCGCAGAGCAGGCGTTCAGCTTCGGGGGTAATATCGAAGATACGCGCTGAACTCTGTTTTTTTCCGCCGGATCCAAGTTCGGCATTGGCTGTTTTGAGCGCGTCCTCGTAGCCCAGGGTCGGCGCTTTGAGTACCGCTTCGGCATCGGGGATAGCCGCGCCCCACATTTCAAGTTCCGGCGTATTCTTCAGCGCTACCTCACTAAAGATATGGGCAAGCAGCTTTTTTTCAAGTTCGATCAGATCCTTCTCCGACTCGATAAAGCCCATCTCTACATCCATTGACACATACTCGTTGAGGTGCCGCGGCGTGTCATGCTTTTCGGCGCGGTAGGCGGACGCTATCTCAAAGACCCGTTCCAACCCCGATGCGACCATGATCTGCTTGTAGAGCTGCGGCGACTGCGCAAGGTACACCTTACGGTCAAAGTATTCTACCTCAAAGAGATTAGTACCCCCCTCCGTACCGCTTCCGACCAGCTTGCTGGTCCTTATCTCGGTAAAGTCCTGAGACCGGAGGTAGGCGGAGAAGGCTTCAATGATTGTAGCCTGCACCTTGAAAACCGCCTGTATTTTGGGGTTCCGCAGGGAAAGGCTCCGGTTGTCCAGTACGGCCTCTATACCTATTTTGGCAATATCCGCGTTCACCTGGTAGGGGAGATCGCCGCCGGCCTTTGAGATGCATTCCAGGGAGCTTACCTGTATTTCGGCGCCGCCGGGCGCCTTGTCGTTAAGCGCCGGTATGCCCCGCACCGTAATGACCGATTCCAGGCTCAGATCGGGCTTCTCCGCCAGTACAAGCTGAACTATCCCCGATCTATCACGGAGGATGATAAAACTGATGCCGCCCATATCGCGGATACGGTGAACCCAGCCCTTCACCTCAACTTCTTCCCTATTCCGCTCTTTGGCTGCTTTTACAATATCCCTTGCAAGTACACGCATACATCCTCCGCTTTCTCTAAGAGCCGTAACCAAAAGACACGGCTCATGCTTCCATCTGGATCAGAGCTTCAATCTGCTTACCGGCTATTTTAGGGTCGGCCCGGCCTCCGGTCGCGTCAAGTACCTTGCCGACAAGAAAGGCCGCCAGGGTACGTCCCCGCTTGGCATTACCTCCGCTGCGGGCCGCCCTTACCTCGGAAAAGAGCTTTTCCTCCGCGGCATAGACCGCCTTGACGGCCTCGGCTATTGCAGACTCATCGGCGATAAGTTCCCAGCCCCGCTCACGGATAATACTGTCCGGAGGCCTGCCGGTTGAAATGGATATTTCCAGGGCCTGTTTGGCATTTTTAAGGGATACCTTCCCCCCGCATACCATAACGGCAAGATCGGCAAGATGCTGGGGGCTTAAAACAAAAGAGGCAAGGCCGGAAAGCGGTATGCCTTCCCGCAGAAGTATATGTTTTATATCCTGCAAGAGCAGGTTGCTTATCCGCTGGGCCGCTTCCCTCTTGCCTAGGCCCTGTCTTACCGCAAGGGCAACAGCTTCTTCAAAATAGTCCGCTTCGGCCTTTTCCTCGGTGATAAGATCGGCAGCCTCCGTACCCAGAGCGTATTCCGAACAGAGCCTTTTCATCCTGTCCAGCGGCAGTTCGACAAGGCCCGCTTCTACGGACGCAAGAAAAGACGGCTCAGGGGTAAAGACCGGCAGGTCCGGCTCCGGAAAGTAACGGTAATCCTGGGCGTTTTCTTTGGTACGCATAGGCTCGGTCTGATCGCGATTCTCGTTCCACAGCCGCGTTTCCTGTATGACGGCCTTTCCCGCGTCCAGAAATTCCCCCTGGCGGGCAATCTCATAGTTCAGCGCCAGCCTTACAAAGCGGGACGAATTAAGGTTCTTTATCTCAACTTTTTTCCCCAGGCCCTTCCCCGGAAAGTTAATCGATACATTGGCATCCGCCCGCAGGCTCCCCTCTTCCATGTTGCCGTCGCAGACATGCAAATAGCGTACCATGCGCCGTAACTGCTGAATAAAAAGCTCCGCTTCTTCTCCAGTTTCCATATCAGGCTCGGTAACGATCTCCAGCAGAGAAACCCCAGCCCTGTTGTAGTCCAGCAGTGATACCGTACCGGTATGTATCATCTTGCCCGCATCCTCTTCCAGATGACATTCCTTGATATGCACTTTTTTCTGTATCGTTTTTCCGCTTGTATGATCGCGGCCTTCAAGCATCATATATCCCGCCTGCCCCAGGGGCGAAGCGAACTGTGAAATCTGATAATTCTTGGGCATATCGGGGTAAAAGTACTGTTTCCGTTCAAACCAGGTGCGTTCGGGGATACGGCAATTGAGCGACTTCGCTACCATACAGCCCATACGCATAGCCTCGATATTGAGGCTGGGCAGCACACCCGGATATCCCATACAGACAGGACATACATTGGTATTAGGTTCATCTCCAAACGCGGAACGGCATCCGCAGAAAACTTTTGTTTCGGTTAAAAGGTGAATATGGACCTCAAGTCCTATGAACGACTGGTACACAACCGTCTCCTTGCATCGAATTCAGTAAAAACAAGTATATACGAAAAGAGATTTTTTATGAAGAGGGCAAAACTGAAAAAGAACAAGCGGCTGTTCAGGTACATGCGATTTTTCATACGTGTAACAAAGGGTTCCATCCAACATCATAAACTCAAGCCCCGCTCAGAAACTGGGTTTTTGGTTGCATTATTATGAGGAGCGCTTTTTAACTGACATATCGGAACGATGTTCCCTGCTAGGAGTTTGTTGCGCTTCGCGCATAAAATGGTATAAATATTCATAAACATGAATATTTATACCTTACAAACTCCGAAAGCATGCCCATTGATCGGGATTTTTTGCAT
>JAISQR010000176.1 GCA_031274035.1 Treponema sp.
ATGGTATAAATATTCATAAACATGAATATTTATACCTTACAAACTCCGAAAGCATGCCCATTGATCGGGATTTTTTGCATGAATATGCAAAAAATCCACAAGTGCAACAGGCTGCTAGGCTCGCAATGTTTTCTATTGTATATCATCTGTCTATCATCACCGGAGCTTGGCAGAGTACATCAATTTATAGAGGAAAAGATCCATAGTTAATGCTTCCAAAGCCGATCCTGAAGAACGGATTTTAAAATCGTATTCGGCAAGCAGTGCAAGGCACGCTCCGGCATCATAGCGGCGCTGGGCTTGGGCGTAGTCCTGCCTTGACTTAGGATGGCTAAGGCCGATCTTTCTCAGTTCAAAATCGTCGTAGCCCAGCCCTTTTTCAAGAAGATGGGCGTAGTCCCGGAGCTTTCTAAAACACGAGGCAAGGCCTCCGAAAATGGCTATGGGTGTTTCCTTTGCGGCCAGGAGGGTCCGCAGCGATTCAAGGCTTTTGGAAAGATCGCCTGAAGCTATACGCGAGAAAAGGGTAAAGGCCGATTCTTCCCTTGTATGGGAGAGCCATTTTTCTATGTCCTCAGCCTCAATAACTTTCTCATTGCCCAGAAAGAGTATAAGACGTGAACATTCCCGCTTGAGAGCCTCGGTGTTGTTCTCTACCATTTCGAGAATAGCCGTAATACCGTCCCCGCTTATCCTGCATCCCTGCCTGCTGAAAAAGGCGGCAACCCATTCAACTTTACGGTTCTCAAACAATTCATAGAAGAGCTTTTTACCTGCTGTGCCTACAGCCTTTTCAATGGTTTTATCAATACCGGTATTTTCCGAGATAAGGATAAGGGCCGTATCATCCTGCGGGGCTTTGATATAGGCCGTAAGGGTCTCTGTTTCTTCCTTTTTTTTAAAAATTTCCACGTTTTTTATAAGAAAGAGCCGCTTATCAGCAAAAAGCGATCCGTTGCGCAGGATAGAAACTATGCCGGGGAGCGGCGTTTCCCCTGCATAAAAAGACATTTCTTCCAGAGGCCCTGCCCCCTGTAATTTCCGGCGGATTTCCTGTATTGCCTCTTCTTTCTCGCCAATTTCCGGCCCCAGAAAGATATAGACGCTGCCCTTGGCCATAGAAAATTCAACCCTTAGTAGAAGCGGATGATATGGGAAAGCCGCCCCATGATGCGCAGGTCATGGCTTATATAGATAGGAGGGTATCGGGGGTTTTCCGGCTGTAAGCGTATGCGTGTGTTTTCGCGGTAAAAAGTTTTAAGGGTTACCGCGTCATCCATCTGTACTACAGCAATTTCACCATTCTGAACCAGAGGCTGCTTTTCAATTATCGCCGTATCTCCATCCAGGATGCCGGCGCCTTCCATGGAATCTCCCCGTACCGTAAGTGCAAAGTATTCGCTGTTCCTTTTCAGCATAGATGTATGAATAGCAATCGTTCCATCCAGATTCTCCTCTGATAAAACCGGCCTTCCCGCGGCCACCGTTCCCAGCAGGGGAATTTTCTTAAAAGAATCGTTACTTGTCTCCTCAATATCTTTAACCAGTTCAATAGTCCTAAAGCGGTTATCATCGGTTTTAATCCGGTTCTTTTTTTTAAGGGCGGTTACATGATCATGCGCACCCTTTACCGAGATGGAGAAATGTTGAGCGATCTCCCGTATAGTCGGGGGATAGGTATGAAATTCGATATACTCCGCGATAAACGCTAATACTTCCTGCTGGCGTTTGGTAATTTCCTTCATCGTTTTTCCCTTTTTATATAATTTATCTCTTTATTGTTACAAATGAAAGCAAAATTGTAACGATTCAGTCTGTTGCAAGCCAGGTGTATCTGAAACTGCCCTACTTTTTTTCCGCAAGGGTAGGTTTTCCCCCATTTATAACGATCCGATATTTCCGCAATTTGGCGTGGAGATTACTAGGGTAAATACCCAGGGCCTCTGCCGTCCTTGCTATGATACCGCCATTTTTTGCGAGTTGATATTCCAAGTAGAATTTTTCAAAGGATTCCTTAGCACTATTATAGCGCATTTCAAGAATTTGTATAGGAAAAGAATGGTTCGAAAAGGCATTATTTCCAACATTCGGCTGTGTCTTTTGAGCGCCTTTCAATGTACCCGGCAGGTCAGATGTGGTGGAATTACCCAAGGCCGCGGGGGTTTTCTGTAGAAGATCGATAACCGCCTTATCCCCAAGCCTGTTTTCTCTGTGCATCACCGCCACCCTTTCCGCAAAATTCCGCAACTCCCGTACATTGCCCGGCCATTCGTAAACAGTAAGTATCTGTAAGGCGCTGTCGTCAAATTCGATCTTCTCTACCCCCATGCTGCTTAAAAAATGGAAGAGCAGCAGGGGAATGTCCTCCTGCCGTTCACGGAGCGGGGGAATTTGAATTGGAATAACATTTAAGCGGAAGAAGAGATCTTGCCGGAATCGGCCTTCCTCACACTCCTTTATAAGATTCTTATTGGTTGCCGCTACGATCCGCACATCAACACCGATGGTCTTTTCGCCGCCGACCCGTTCTATCTTCTGCTCCTGAAGCGCCCGCAGTACCTTTGCCTGAGCCATAAGGGACATATCCCCTATCTCGTCAAGGAAGAGCGTACCGCCGTCGGCAATTTCAAAACGGCCCTTACGGCTGGAGAAGGCATCGGTAAAGGCTCCTTTCTCATGGCCGAAAAGTTCACTTTCGATGAGGGTATCTGGAATGGCAGCGCAGTTCACCTCGACAAAGGCATTATCGGCACGAGACGAAAGCTGATGTATAGCTTGGGCAACAAGCTCTTTACCCGTACCATTGTCCCCAGTAATAAGAATACGGGCATCGCTGGCTGCGGCCTGACGTATCAGCGTGCGTACCTCTTCTATCTTTGCGCTGGTTCCAACTATTTCATCGCCGGTAAGACGGGATTTTTTTTTCAGTTCCCTGTTTTCTTTGCGCAGGTTTTGCAGCGTTAGGGCATTGCGGCAGACCGTAAGCACTTTATCCAAGGAAAGCGGTTTCTCCAGGAAATCGAAAGCTCCCAGTTTTACCGCCCGTACAGCCATATCGATATTGGCATGTCCCGATATAACCGCTACCTCCAGATGAGGCCAGCCCTTGCGTATCTGTTCCAGAGCTTCAAGCCCGCCAAGATTGGGCAGCAGTACATCGAGGAAAACCAGGCTGATAGATTCGCGTTTCAGTATGTCAATACCGATAATAGCATCTTCGGCGGTAAAAACTTCGTACTTTTCATCCTCCAGGATTGAGGCTAAGGTACGGCGAATTCCCGATTCGTCATCTATGATTAATATGCTGGCCATATCTTCCTGCCTTTGGCGCTGTTTTTAGGGCTATGGAAAAAGCGGCCAAACACCCGCTTTTTCACTTAAATTTAAGGCAGCTTTCCCAAAAACTAAAGTTTTGGAAAAGCCTCGCCGTTATAATTTTTTTGACAAGGCATCATCTGTTCTTTTCTTCCAGGGGCAGATCAATAAAGAACGTAGTGCCTATCCCCTCTTCGGAATTGAAATAGATGCTCCCCCCGTGATCGTTGAGTATGCGTTCAACTATAGGCAGCCCCAGACCGGTTCCCGAAGTCTTTGTAGTAAAATACGGCGTCCAGATATGTTTTCCGTTTTTTTTGCTAATACCCGCACCGGTATCACGAATACTTATCCTAATATAGCGACTTTCCCTTTTTTTTACAAGATCGGTTCGTATCTCAATTGTTCCCTTTTCCTTCATGGCATCTATCCCGTTGATGATAAGGTTGGTAAGTACCTGGGCCATGCGGTGCTTGTCTATCTTTATGGAAATACCGCTTTCTACATGCTCTATCTTGAATTCGACCTGCGGGTAGGAGGCACGGTAGGGTGCAATGGTTTCCTTGATGATCTCCCGCAGGATGATTCTGGACTGGGACGGTTCCATGGGCCTTGAGAGGGTTCTGAACTCGGTAAGCAGGGTTGAAAGCCCTTCTACTTCCTGGATAATGGCAAGCATGGAATCTTTGAGAATTTCTCCTATACGTTCGGGTTCGTTGGTCCAGCGCCGCATAACCCGTTCCGCCGAAAGCCTTATCGGGGTGAGCGGATTCTTTATCTCGTGTGCAAGCTGCTGGGCTATGCTCTGCCAGACAGATATCTTTTCCGTTTCGATAAGGGCGGATCGGGACTTATCGAGTTCCTTGACCATTGTATTAAAGGACCGGATAAGTATCCCCAATTCATCCCCCCGGTGGGCCAAAATCTGAATAGAAAAATCCCCCTCGGCAACCTTTTTGGTAGCTTCGGCAATTTCTATAATGGGCACGGTTATCCGGCGGGAAAAAGAAACCGTGATGATCACCGTCATAAACAGGATAGGCAGGAAGAATATGCCGTAGTAGATGAACAAGATAGTACCTATCTTGATTTGCAGCGATGAGATTACTTCGAAACGGGCCTTTTCAGATTCGATGATCTGATTGGCCTTATCAAAACCGGTTCCAAGGTTGTAGCTAATTACGCGGGCAAGATTGGGTTCTGGAAAGGTAACATACCGGATAGTATCCGTATCGCGAGGCATTTCACGGCGCATAAAGCCTGCCTGTACACTGAGGGGAAGCGTTTCCAGCCTGAACCCGGCGTCCCCCGCATAGCGCAGTTTTTTCCAGTATCCGTCAATTAGGGTAAAATCTTCCAGGGCGGCTATACCTTCGGGCAGCCTTGCGGCGGGGGCGCCTTCGCCGGCTCCTGTTCCGCCTGCCTGCGGTATTTCCTCCTCGTAAACCGCGTATAGTACCATAAAGCCTTCAAAATCGGTCCTGTTGACCATTGCCTCCATTTTTTCCAGGTGCAATGCATAGTTTTCCAGACTGAATTTCTGAGCTTCCTGCATGGCAGTATCTATATCCATGCTTTTCCAGAATCGTATAAGTTCGTTTACCGACTGAAGTGTTATGATTGTTACCGGGGCTGCCGCCAGGAAGACTGAAAGCAGGAAATAAGCCAAAAGACGCGCCTGGAATTTACTTCCTGTTCTGCGGGCCAGCAGGTCCTGAAAGAGGCCGAAGGCGGAAACAGCCAGAAAGACCATAAGTACAACAGGAATAGCAAAAAAGATCACCAAATTGAGTAATCCTGGTGTGTTTCCTTCCTGTAGTATCTCATTAATAAAAAAACGGGAAAAAAGAATAACAACTATACAGAGAACTATATATATAAGAAGCAGCCCCCGGACATTGATAAAAAAATGCTTGGGTCTGATACGGACAGTCTTCAAATTACGGTGTCTTGCTCTTCTTCAAACTTCGATGCAAAAAGTTTGATCAAGGCCTCTACTGCTTCTATCTCTTCATTCGTATCTTCACCTTCGGCAATAATCCGTATCTCTGTTCCGTAAGCAGCGGCCAAGGTTAGAACGCCCATAATTGATTTGGCGTTTATCCTGTCGTTACCCCTTTCAAAATAGATATTACAGTTATAATTTTTAGAAGTTTCTACCAGTAAAGCCGAAGGACGGGCATGAATCCCTGCCCTGTTGGATACCGTTATGGTTTTCTCTGTCATAGTAAGATCCTTTAGAAATGTTTTTGTATAGAACAAACTACCATTCAGATAATATCTTCACTGCCGAAATAGGCCGAACGGGCTGTTTCACGCTCCATCCAATTCATAATATTCTGATTAAACTCTTTTGCAGAATGATACCCCATCTGTTTAAGCCTTTCGTTCATGGCGGCAGCCTCTATGATAACAGGAATATTCCGCCCTGGTTTTACCGGAATTTCCAGCTTGTGGATGCTAATACCCAAAAACTCCTGTGATTTTTCATCCAAGCCGATTCGGTCGTATGTCTTGTTAGAATTCCCTTCTTCCAGTGCAACGACAAGCTGAATCCGCTTACGATCCCGTATGGCCCCAACGCCGAAAAGCCGGGTTATATTGATGATACCAAGTCCGCGGATCTCCATGTGATGGCCTACTTTCTCGTTTTCGCCTTTCCCCATAAGAACATTGCCGTCTACAATGTACATCTTTACACTATCATCGGTTACCAACCGGTGCCCGTGCTTGACAAGCTCCAGGGCGATTTCGCTTTTACCAATGCCGGAATCTCCCAGGATAAGCACCCCAACACCGTAGACTTCGACCAGTACCCCGTGGATGAGAATTTGAGGGGAAAACCTCTCCGATAGGAAACGGATGATACGGATAGTAAATTCCATCGTATTGAGTTCTGTCTGAAGGATAGGGCAGCGGGCTTTTTCGGCTATTTCAAAAAAAGCCGTACAGGGGCTGAGGTTATGGGTAAAAACGCAGCAGGGTATAGAGTAGTCGAACATCTGCCGTATAGTTTCAAAATTATTTTCCTTTTCCAGTTTCTGTATATAAGCCGCCTCCCCCCGCCCAAAAACCTGTAAACGGTTGTAAGAAAAGAAATCGAAAAAGCCAGAAAGGGCAAGGCCGGGCCGGTTAAGTTCGGGGACGCTTATTTCGCGGTTTAAACCTTTTCTTCCGCCCAGGCAGCGCAGATTGAGGGCGTTGTGTTCCTTCAATTCAAGATCGATCAGATCCAGAACAGTAAAGATCTTTTCAGTCATAACTTTATTCTATATTATATGTAATTTTTTATCAACCAACCCCGCCGCAAGCGCCAACAATTTTACTTTTAAGAAATTCAACCGCGAAAGGCACATCGAACCTTTGGTTCGCGAACACGAAGGTTTTGGTTAGAAAACACTCTTTTTCCCGCCATTGTAGCCCTTGGCAAACAATAAGACGAAGATAAGAGGAAGAGTGAAAGTGCCGCGGTATTATAGAAATTCGGTGTAAATTCAATGAATCCCGCGGGTTGGCATAAAAAAGCCCTTCCACTGAAAAGGGGAAGGGCTTTTTGTTAAGTTATCAGCTAATAGTTGTATTACTGATAGCTTATAGGATTACCTTTCTTATCCAACGCATCAATAAACGCTTTCGCCGCCGCCCTGACTTTATTAATATCTCCATCGCTTATTGATCTGCTGTTATCAAGGAGAAGATAAATAATTACAGATTTTTTCTCTGTCTCTTGGTTTTGTGTAGCGGTTCCAGAGCTATATTCATAACTTGCCTGATAAGCATTGCCCTTCTTTTTCCATTGTTTAAAAAAATCTTTGTTAAATGTTACTCCGGTTGCATTAAATATTCTTACGGTAACCTGGCTGGTGCTGGGCCGATATGTAAGCTCCACTCTCGCTGTTACACCAGCGCTGGCTTTCATATCCTCGAAAACATAGTTATTACCGGATTTTGCTATTGTTCCTTCAATCCAGGATGTTGAATCACCTCCAGAGGCCGCATCGTCAAAGGTCCACCTAACAATATCCCTATTGGCATAAGCGGCAGAGGTGAATGTAATTGCGGATGTTGTTGTTGTAATATCCAAGCTGGTTGCTTTAGTTGCAAGCTCCTCTGCCAATTTATCATAACCATCAGTAATAATTGTCTTATTAGAATCCTCCCCCCCCGCCAAACCTTTAAGAGCTTCCGCAAAATCATCACTATCAGGAGCTGTTTTATCTGTTGCCGCTAAACCTACCGAATATGCTGTAATGTTCTTTGACCTTACGGTAAAACTTTTAATCCGCTCTTCAGTAGCGGTTTTATACTCCGCTTCCGTGTCGTCGCCAGCCGCCGCCGCGGAACCTTCATCTAAACCATCGGTAAAGGTGATCATATAGACAGCATCCAGCGAATTTGGAAAAGCAGCTTCCTTATTCTTTATATTATCCAATGTTTTATTTATGGCATAATACAACTTTGTACCGTCATTACCGGCACGGGTGTATTTATCCAAAACCGCCTTAAGATCATCCGCCCCATACCCATATTGTGTATCACCATTTTCATCCCAATAGGCGTAGCTCCCCAAATAAACAGGATAGTAATCGGTAATGTCCCTAACCTCATTACCAAAGGTAACAATGCCTACATAAACCCCAGGTACAGAGGTCTGGCGGACAATATCCTTCAATATCTTGTCCAACTCTCCGCAATTACTCAATCCCAGCCCTATAAAAGCCAAAATTCCAACTACTACAGCCGCTTTTAAGCCGCGCTTTTTCATGCTTTCCCCCTAATTTTAAGTGTAAAATTTGTATTTATATTCATAACTATATCATTATATTTTTCTTGTGTCTATATAATATTTTTGCCAAAGAGAAAAAAGACGTAAAAACATCAAATTTAACCCCGCCTAGCCGCGGGCAAAGGGGTTAAGGCGCAGCCCGGCATCGTAGACATCCACCTGTTCTATCTTTTTTAGCCGCTTTACCGCAAGGTAGGTGAGCGGCGTCATCAAGACTTCCACGCCGCACTTAAAAAGGTAGTTTGTCAGGACCAAGCTTACAAAGAGTTCCCAAGCAAAAACCCCGGTAATGCTTGCAACAAAAACGAAGATAAGACTATCGAGAAATTCCCCCAGCAGTGTGCTGCCTATGGTTCTGACCCAGAGCAGCTTCCCTTTCATCAGAACCTTCATCCGGGAAAGCGCCATAGAATTGGCAAATTCGCCGGTTAGGTACGCCAGAAGGCTTGCAAGCGCAATACCGCCTGTACTTATACCGCCAAGGATAGCGTCATAAGCCGCGCTGCCGGCATAGGCCTCCCACTCGGTTTCACCGGGAAGGACGCGGAGCAGGAAGAGGATGAGAGATGACAGAGCCAAAGCGCCAAAGCCTGTCCATATTACCTTACGGGACGCGCGGAAGCCGTAGACTTCCGTAAGTATATCCCCAAAAATATAGGATAGGGGGAAGATGAGCGTGCCCCCGTCAAAGGCCAAGGGAACCTTTGGTATACCCCAAAAGCCGAAGAGGGAAATGCCAAGATCTACGATTTTAGCTGAAGACGCAACGTTACTTGTAATGAGTATGGCCACAAACAGAGCCATAACAAGATCGAGGCAGCGGAAGCCGGAGGGGAGGGGCGTAGCTGTGGATGAAAGGTTAAGAGTTACCGATGAAACGGAAAAAACATTCACAGCCTCCACTTTGGCTAAAGCAGGCTCCGCTTTGCGGGAGGGAGAAGACTTAGACATGAAAAACTCCTTGTTTTGTTTAGGCAGGTTAATCCAGGTTACTGCCGCGGCATCCGCCGCCGGAAAAATATTAAGAATTATACTACGGATGTAAGGTTGTTACGTCAAGGGGCCGCAGGAAAAAGGCAGCAGTCATGCAAAGCCCCACAAACTCCGAAAGCATGCCCATTGATCGGGATTTTGAGTTTCAAACCTGGGAAAATTTTCTGCTTTTTGTTACCGCTCATGCCAGATGCGGCTAAAAGTAAAATTGCTGATACGTGAGATTGATATATTTCAAGAGTTTTTTTATAATTGTTAAATCTAAGGCAGCTTTCCCCAAAACTGACCGGTTTTCCGCGGCGACTTAAAGGCAAAACATTAAACGCCGTATAGAAGAAAAACTAAGGAGTAACTTTCGTGTCTGTCCATAAGTCCTGCCTTCTGCTTTTAAGCCTGCTCTGTTGGGCAGGGGTTTTACCGGCTATGCCGTTGAAGGACCGCGAGGTTAACAGCGGCCCTCCCCCTGCGGTCTATCTCGATTCCCTGGGCAGAGACTTTGTCCTGGAAAAGCCCGTTTCCCGTGTGGTAAGCCTGCTGCCGGCGGCTACCGAGATACTCTTTGCCATAGGAGCGGGGGATCTTGCCGTGGGTATTACCGAGTACTGCGATTATCCGCCTGAAGCCCAAAGCCTGCCGCGAGTAGGGGGCTTTTCCGGCGCCACGGTCAGCGTAGAACAGATCGCCATGCTGATGCCCGGCCTTGTCCTTATATCGGCGGATATGCACTACAGAATAGCGGATCTCCTGGATGAGCTTGGCATCCCCTTCTTCGCGGTGGAACCCCGGAACTTTGCCGATGTTTACTCTGTCATCTCGATCATCGGCGAATTGACCGGCAGAGAGGAAGGCGCCGGGCGGGTAATTGCCGGAATGAAGGAGAAGCTGAAAACGGCGGAAATACGGGCGGCGCTGTCCATCGAAAAGCAGAAAAAGAGCGGCGCGGACCCAGAGATTCCGTCCGTGTTTTGGGTTTTATCATCCGAACCCCTGATGAGTATAGGCGGAAATACCATCTTGAACGAAGCTATCAAGCTGGCAGGGGGAAGGAATATATTTGAGGATATGAAAGAAGACTGGCCCCTGGTAAGTTTTGAAGAGGTGTTGAAAGCAAAACCCGACTGGATACTTTCCGCCGATGATATGGGTTCCGCCCTGGATACCATGCTTCTTTCGCGTCGGGAATTCTCGCGGCTTATCCCCGCGGTAGAGAAGGGCCGGACGGTCAACCTTGACGCGGATCTGGTCTACCGTTACGGCCCCCGGCTTGCCGACGGTGTTCTTGCAATTACGGCACTGCTTCACCCCTGATGCCTAAACCCGCAGAACAAAGTCCGCAAGGTTCCGTATTGCGGCATAGCCGCTTCTATCCGCCGCTGCCGGTATTCCTCGTCCTGGGCCTGTCCCTCATCCCCGCATGTACGGCGGCCGTCCTCCTTGGTTCCGGCAGCCTAAGCCTTGAGGATACGCTACAGGGCTTCCGCTTCTTTATTTCAGGCAGGGGCGACAGGACCGCGGCCGCGGTGATTTTCGGCATACGCCTTCCCCGGCTTATACTTGCCCTGGCCGCGGGCGCGGCCTTGGGAGTTTCCGGCGCCGGGTATCAGGGCATATTCCGTAACAGCCTTGCCGATCCTTACGTGATAGGCGCATCCTCCGGCGCCGCCCTTGGAGCGGGTCTTTCCCTATGTTTCGGCCTATCCCTTCCCTTTGTCCAGGCCGGCGTTGCTTCCGCGTCGGCTTTCTGGGCTTTTGCCGGCAGTATGGCGGCTGTGTTCCTGGCCTTCTCTATTTCACGATCCGCGGGGAATCCTCCGCCGGTAACGGCCCTGCTCCTTGCGGGCACGGCGGTAAGCGCCTTTTTTTCCGCTATCCTCTCCTTTGTGCTGGTACTCTATGACAGGAACCTGTACCGCGTATACTACTGGCTTTTAGGGAGCCTTGCCGGAACTTCATGGTCCAGACTTTTTCCCCAGGTTCCGCTGATGCTTGCAGGCTGCATTGCGGTGATGATGCTCAACCGCCCCCTCGATCTCCTTATACAGGGGGATGAAACCGCGGAGAATCTGGGGGTCAACGTAGGCCGGATTAGGCTTGCGGCGGCTCTCGGCTGTTCCCTGGCTGCCTCCGCGGCGGTTTCCGCCGCCGGTATTATCGGCTTTATCGGCCTTGTCTCTCCCCATGTATGCAGGCTGATGCTGGGGCCGGTGCACCGGCGTCTGATCCCCGCTTCCGCCCTGACAGGCGCTCTGCTTGTAGTTCTAGCCGATACCCTTGCCCGGTCCCTGGCATCTCCCCTGGAAATTCCTGTGGGGATCATCAGCTCACTGGGGGGCGCGCCTTTCTTTTTATTCATGCTTTCCCGTGCGGGCGGGCGGCTGGGGCGCTTATGAGCGGCAGGGCGCTGGAGCTTTCCGGTCTTTCGGCAGGATTCAGGAAGCAGGCTGTCGTACACGATATTAACCTGAGCGCGGAACAGGGAAGCCTGCTCGTCTTGGCCGGGCCTAACGGCGCGGGGAAAAGCACGCTTCTGAGAGCTATGGCGGGTCTTATAAAGCCGCTTGGCGGCAGGGTCTTGATTGACGGCAGAGATATTGCCGGCCTTTCGAGACGGGAAAGAGCCCGGCATATAGCCTTTCTCCCTCAGTCTCCCCTTCCCCCCTGGCCCTTTACCGTTTGGGAACTGGTATCCCAAGGCCGCTATTCCCAGGGCGGCTTTTTTTCCCGGAATGAGGGGGATCAGGCGGCGGCGGAAAGGGCAATAGCCGAGGCGGGGCTTTCCGGCTTTGAAAACCGTCCCGTTACCGAACTTTCGGGCGGCGAATACCAGCGGGTACTCATCGCCAGGGCCATGGCCCAGGAATCGTCCTGGATGCTGCTTGACGAACCGGTGAACAACCTCGATCTAAAACATCAGCTTATGGTGATGGAACTCTGCCGATCCCTTAGCAGGGCAGGCAAGGCTGTGGTTATCAGCCTGCACGAGTTAAGGCTTGCCGGACGCTATGCGGATAGTATAGTCCTTCTTGCAAACGGCCGTATCCGTGCTTCCGGTTCCTCCGGGGAGGTTCTTAGGGCGGATTTGCTAAGGGATGTTTTTGATTTGAAAGCGGAAGAAGAGTGGATTGCCGCAATGAACAGTTAAGCACACTGATTAATCTAAACGATCCGGTAAAGAATTTTAACCTGCCCGCGTTTACCCGGCGTGGGCCGTGTTACCTTTGTTGTCTGAACACGCCGCGAACCTTAGGTTCGGCGTATGGTTAAATATGCTTCCGTCAAATGGCGTTTATACAGCATCCGGCACTTCCTCAAACCGCTAAAAATTTTCAAGTTCATCATCACCGTCCATCATTTCGGGGATTGTATACACAATGGTTCCCGATTTACGGACACGCATTTCAGCATAGCCTTTGGAGAGCATTGCATCGAGTTCTTTTTTAGCCTCGTCAATGCTAACATTCGCGGAGAGGGCTACTTCGGCAGGGGTTATCACACCCTTATTTTCCCGCGCCGCTTTGAGAATGCTCCTTTCTACGCTGTCCTTTGGTCCTGAATCCCGCGCCTCATGCGTAACATTTCTCCATTGCGGGGAGGGCTGCCTAGCCCGCAGTTCCGCCAGCTCATTTTTAAGGTTTGCGTCGCGCACTTGCCCCGCGAGGGTAAAGAAATCGTAGATTGAACCGACAACAAAAAGCCCGCCGGTCAAAGCCCAGAGGATACCGGAACGGTACTTCCCCAGGTAAAAACGGTGTAAACCCAGAGCCCCGAAACCGGAAAGAAACCAAAGCAGATATGCTAATCCTACACTATACATGACAACCTCTTCAACTTATAATTATTATACACGCAATACATAAATTTTTCCAAGGGGTTTTAATGCGGCTTATTGATATCGGCGTTAATCTTATGAGCCCTGCCTATAACATGGATCGTGAAGCGGCGGTACAGAGCGCGTTTAACGCGGGTGTGTCTCCGCTTGTTATTACCGGGGTTACCGCGGCGGAGAGCTCAAGGGCTCTGAGCTATGCGCGGAATTGGAATACCAGGAGTACAGCGCAGGACCCTGCCGGCGTGCTTCCGTCAGGAAGGCTCTATACTACCGCGGGGGTTCATCCCCATGACGCAAAAAGCTGCAACGGCGGAACCATCGCCGATCTTACCGCCCTCGCCGGAGACAGGCTGGTTCTTGCCATAGGGGAATGCGGCCTGGACTATAACCGGAATTTTTCTCCCCAGCCTGTTCAGCGGGAATGGTTTGAAAAGCAGATTGAGCTTGCCGCCGATCTTTCCCTGCCGCTCTTCCTCCATGAACGGGATGCCTTTACAGATTTTTCCCTGATACTGGAACGGCACAGGGATAGTATCAAGGCTATGGTTGTACACTGCTTTACCGGCGGAGAACGGGAACTGGAAAAATATCTGAGCCTCGGCGCCTATATCGGCCTTACCGGTTGGGTCTGCGATGAACGCCGGGGATCGCACCTCCTTCCGCTCCTCAAAATGATACCAAGCGATAGGCTTTTGCTGGAGACGGATGCTCCTTTCCTTTTTCCCCGCAATCTAAGCAGGCAAGATACCCAGCCCCCGCCGGGTCCAGGCGGCAGCCGGTTCCGCGGCGGCAGGAACGAGCCGCGCTTCCTGCCCCATATAGCCTGTTTTATCGCGGCCCATCTGGGCAAAGATACTGAGGTTCTCTGCCGTGAAGCCTATGAAAATACCTGCCGCTTCTTCGGCAGAGACTTTGAAGAATGACCCTGCGTTTCAATAAGGCCGGGCTCATTCGGAGGGGGCGGGACTTGATGCGGGGCGCCGTGCGCCTTTTCCTGCTTTTTTAAAATTACGAATTATGTTATAAGTATTTTTATGGAAGAAATCCACCAGAGGCTTGCTTCATTGGGGCTTGCCGTTCCCGAAATTCTGCTGCCTGTTCCGTCAATCGATCTCTCAAAATGGGCGGTAATTGCCTGCGATCAGTTTACTTGGGACCGCTCTTATTGGGAGGCTGCAAAGAATACGGTTGGGACCAGCCCTTCAACGCTGAATATCATTCTCCCTGAAGTGTATCTGAATAAACCTGATCGACAGGAGAGGGTAAGGCGTATACACCGTACTATGGCAGACTATCTGGGGAATCCCCGTGCGGAAACAGGCGTCTTTTCACCGCCGCAGAAGGCATTTGTATACATTGAACGGAGCAGCCCCTTTCACCGGATAAGGCGGGGTTTTCTTGCCGCTCTGGACCTGGAACAGTACGATTGGCGGCCGGAGGCCCGCCCCCTCATCCGGTCTACCGAGGGGACTGTGAGTGAACGGCTCCCGCCCCGTATGGATGTGCGCCGCGGCGCTCCCCTGGAAACGCCCCATATTATCGTGCTTATAGACGATGAGGCCGGCGCCCTGCTTCCCGGTATTGCGGAGCGGGCAAAGAAAGATAAGCCGGCCTATTCTGCGTCTCTCATGCAGGATGCCGGCGCTGTTTCCGGTTGGTTCCTCAAGGAAGACGCCGCCCAGCCTTTTCTCGCGGAAAGCCTTACGGCCCTTGCGGAAAGGGCTGTAAGGCTTTCCGGCGCTTCCGATCCGGCGCCTTTCCTCTATGCGGTAGGAGATGGAAACCATTCGCTTGCGGCGGCAAAGGCGGTCTGGGACGAATTCAAGACGGCTCATCCCGGCGTCAAGGATCATCCCTGCCGCTGGGCTTTAGTAGAAATAGAAAATATCTATGATGAGGGCATAAATTTCGAGCCCATACACCGCCTTATCCTGGGCGCCGAAGAGGACGAGCTTCTTTCTCTGCTCTCTGCCCTGCCCGGTTCTTCAAGCCGTCCCGTATCCGGCAGGGCGGAACTCTCCGCCCTTGTCCGTGATGAAGACGCCCCTGGAAACAGGCTCGGCCTTATTGCAGGCGCCCGGTGTACCCTCATTGAAACCAGAGCCGATGGCATCATCACTGACAGTTTACAGCCTTTGCTGGATGAGTGGCTTACATCGGATGGTCTACATTTCCAGGCACTGCCGGCAGCGGATCAAAGCCCTGCCGCCGGCATGGTTAACGCGCCCCGTGCCATCGACTATATTCATGGTGAAGAGGAACTTTTCCATCTGGCCGGTACTCAGGGCCGTCCATCTGTAGGGATACTCCTCCCTCCGATAAAAAAAAGCGGCCTCTTCCAAACCGTAGCCCAGCGGGGCCCCCTCCCGCGTAAAAGTTTTTCAATGGGAGAGGCGGTGGAAAAGCGGTTCTATCTGGAATGCAGGAGATTATTCTGAAATGACAAGGATGGCCGATAGTTCAACAGCAATTTTACTTTTAAGAAATTTACCGCGAAAGACACGAAAAGGACGCGAAAAAGGAAAGTACGCTGCTTCCAAATACCGCGAAAATATCCAAATTTGAAGAAATTTAACCGCAAGGAGCACAAAGGTTTTTGTCAGAACGCTTCTTTCCTCCCTTCGTGTCCATAGTGGTTGTTTTTCTTTTCGTGCATTTCGTGTTTTTCGTGGCTAAAAGTAAAACCGCTGGCCGATGCCCTGGTCCGCTTGATGAACTATACAGACGTATGGTATATTTATTGTATGAGCGATTTACCTGTCCGTGAGCCTCAGCGGGGGCTTACCTTTGAAGATGTTTGGGCGGCGATGATGGAAACCGACCGCAAGTTCCAGGAAACCGACCGCAAGTTCCAAGAAACCGACCGTATGATTAAGGAAATGGCTAAGGAGACCGACCGCAAAATCGGCAGCCTGGGGGGACGTTTTGGTGAATTAATCGAACATATTATGGCTCCCAATATCCGCGAAAAATTCAATGCCCTGGGTTACGTGTTCGGAAGAACCTCTACCGATGTCAAATTTGCCAATACCGACGGCTCGACGCTTACCGAAGTCGATGTTCTGCTTGAAAATGGCGAGGTTGTCCTAGCAATGGAAGTAAAGGCAAAATTACATTTGGACGATGTCCGGGACCATATAGAGCGTATGGAAAAACTGCGGCTCTATGCCGACGCGCACGGGGACCGGCGCAGGTTTGAAGGCGCGGTGGCCGGGGCTGTTATTCCCGAAGGGGTAAAACTCTTTGCCATCAAGAACGGTTTCTATGTACTTGAACAGACGGGGGATACGGTGAAGATCGATGTTCCCGATGATTTCGTCCCGCAGAGATGGTAGCCGTAGGCCCGCTTCCCTGTTTGTCTTCAAAAGGCGGCTATTGAATAAAAAGCTCCCTTCCCAATGGCGCTTATCCCCCAATCGGCGGGGATAGCCGGTGTTGCCGCATTGCCGGAGTACCTTACCAGCACCCCGTCCGTAATCTCGAAATCGGCCCGGCTAATTTGCTGGGCAAAGACCGCTGTCCCTGCCATTAGCGCCAGGGATGATTGCGTTTGTCTTTTTTATACATCACTTCTCCGCGCTTAAAACGGTATAAATTTGCAATAAATTGCAAATTTATACCGTTTTTGGGCAAAGTGCAACAGGCTGCTAGACTTCCAAAAGGTCTTTAACCCGTACCGGCAGGCCCGATGCTATTGATTTATTGGCGGCAATACCGGTCAGGATAGAATACGCCCCGTCCACGTGCGAGGCCGCCCGCTTGAAGCGGTCCGGTTCGGGGCTGCCGAAAATATCGTTCAGCATCACCAGGTCGCCGCCGCCGTGGCCGCCCTTCGCTTCTTCAAACTGTACTTCGTAGGGTTTGCCGAACATGGGCTTTACGGTTATGTGCTTGCCGATCAAGGCCCCCTCATCGCCCTTCTCGCCGCCCGCGTTGATGTAGGATTTCTCTACTACGTTTACTTCAAGCCGGCCCTTGGACCCGTTAAAAGAGATATTGTAGCCTTCCCAAGGCATATAGGCATTGAGGGAATAGGTCATTACCGCGTTATTCTTGTAGCGCACCATAACCCCCATAGTATCTTCTATCGAAATGTCATCGGAAAAAACACTCCGGTCCCGTATATAGCCGGAATCTGCCTCCGCGTCAAGGTAGAGGGCTTTAAGGGTTTCGTTCTTTTCAATGTCAATGGCAAAAGGATCGTCCTTTGCCGCCTCGCTGCCGTAGCAGCGGTAATAGAAATTCCGCACACCCCGCCGCTCGGCATTCTTCATACCGTAAAAATTAAGATCGCCCATAGCGTACACTGTTTCCGGCAGACTGGCTATCCAGAAATTGACAAGGTCAAAATGATGGGTAGCCTTATGCACCAGAAGCCCGCCGCTGTTAAGTTTGTTCCGGTGCCAGCGCCGGAAATAATCGGCGCCGTGCTGGATATTGAGGAGCCATTCAAAATGAATTGAGTATACCTCCCCGATAGCGCCATCCATAAGCACTTCGCGTATTTTGGTGTTATGCGGAGCATAGCGGTAGTTAAAGGTAACACGTAAATTTTTGCCGGTCTTTTTTTGGCAGTCAATTATCGCCTGCGCCTTTCTTTCGTCAATAGTCATAGGCTTTTCGCTTATCACATCGTAGCCCTTCTCCATTGATCTGATAATATAATCATGGTGGGTACGATCTACGCTGGTAACAATGACAGCGTCGGGCTTGTTTTCGTCAAGCATCTTGTCAAAATCGGTATAATAATACGTTTTCGCGGCCGGAGCGCCGTGCTTTTCGGTTAGTATCCTATTGGCATAATTCATGCGGGTTGGTGAAAGATCGCAGAATGCAGCAATCTCCGCACGGTCCTTAAAGGTAGAGGCAACCGCCTCGTAGTACATCCTTGCCCGTCCGCCCGTACCTACCTGTACATACTTCTTCTTTTCCATGACTTAACTCCTCAAATCAAAAATTACCCGCGCGTCGGATTTATTCACGACGCTCAGGTCAAGGCCAAGCCCGATTCCACCGGGAACCCGGACGCGTCCGTCCTTTACCGTAAGGCCGCCGGGCACGCAGTCCTCTACACCCTTAAAATGCTTGTATTCATGGTAGTGCCCCGCGTTGGGAATAACCGCGCAGTAAAGCAGGGTGTTGTATGACGGATAGCCTCCTGAAACATGCGGGGTAACCGGCTTGCCCGCGGCCTCGGCCATACGGGCCGCCTTGATACATTGAATAAAGCCGCCTGAATATTGGATATCCGGCTGAAGCACCTGGGCAGCGTCGTTTTCAATAATCCAGGCAAACCGGCGCAGGCTTGTCTCCTGTTCACCAAATGCCAGGGGAATGTCCAGGGCGTCGGCAACGGCTTTAGTATCCCAGAGATCATCAAAGGGGCAGGGCTCCTCATAGAAATACCCGTTGATACTTTCCACGATTTTACCCACCTCAACGCCCTTGACCGCGTCAAAAGAGCCGTTACCATCGGAATGGATAACCATACCGTCGCCGAAGTGTTTCCGTGCAAGATTTAAAATCCCCTCGGTCCGTCCCGCCAGGGAATCGGCGTTCCGGCTCATCCGGCCGCCGAGCTTAAATTTTATCGCCTTTACGCCGGTTTCGTCTACCCGTTCCTGTAAAATATCAACCTCTTCTTCCGGGCTTGTATGCCGGTTGCCGCTGGCCACATACAGTTCCAGTTCATCACGGTACCGCTTCCCGATAAGGTCCGTTACATTCACCCCTGCCCGTTTGCCGAGCATATCCAACAGCGCGGACTCGGCCCAGGCTGCACAGCACCACCAGGCAAGCCCCTGTATCTTATAATTGAGGCCGTTCACAAAGGCTTCCCTAAAGATACTTTCCATATCGCGGGCATCCTTATTCAAAAAATAGGGGAGTAGTTTTTTCTGTAAAATAAGATGAAAATAGTCCGCCTGACCGGAACAGGGGGCTAAACCTTCTTCCCCTTGCTTACCCCGAACCCGCAAAAACCATGCGTCCCCGCGGTTAATCAAGGTAAATGAATCGATGATAACCGGCGTGTCAATCAATTGGGTTTGAATCACCGGTTTATCCATCAGTTCCTGGAGCCGGGCAAAGCTAACCGGCTTGTGGGGGGAAAAATCTTGATGAACTTGGTACATATATGCTCCTCATTATCCTTTTATTGATCCCACTAAAACACCTTTGGTAAAGTATTTCTGTAAAAACGGATACACACACAAAATAGGAAAGGTGGAAAACATGATAGCCGCCATTTTAACCCCCTGGGGAGGTATGACAAAATTCTCCCCCACCGACGCGGCGTCTCCAATGCCGCCCTGGGAAAGTATGACAATCTGGCGTAACAGCACCTGAATATTCCATTTTTTGGGGTTGTTGATATACAGTATGACATTCATAAAACTATTCCAATGCCCTACCGCGTAAAACAGGGTAAAAGTCGCGATGGCCGGCAGGGACAGGGGAATTACTATTTTAAGTAAAATAACCAGATCGTTACATCCGTCCAATTTTGCCGATTCCTCAAGGCTCAGGGGAATTCCCTGGAAGAAATTTTTCATCAATATCAAATTAAACGCGTTAATTAATGAGGGCACAATCAATGCGCCGAAGGAATTTAAAAGCCCCGTAGATCGAACAATAAAATAACCGGGAATCATGCCGCCGGAAAAGATCATGGTAAAGGTAATCATAAACATCAATATCTGCCGCCGCCGCAGATTCTTATGGGCAAGGGGCCAGGCCATAAGGGCGGTCATGGCGATATTAGCCGCCGTACCCGCCACCGTGATATAGATGGAAACCAGTAATGCGCGGGGCATGGTAGCGGTGGAAATCATGTACCGGTAAGCGTCCAGGGTCGGCTCTTTCGGCCATAAAATAAAGGGATTCAGCGCGTTTTCCCGGGCGGAAGCCAAGGATCCCACCAGGATATTGTAGAAGGGGAGTAAGGTAACAAGGGCAAAAAGGATAAGAATGAGGTGGATCACCGCATCCGTTATCAGGGAGGAAACGGATTTTCGCTTTATCATAGGATGCCCTCTTCTCCGGCTTTTTTCGCCAACCGGTCGGCGCCCAGTACCAGAATAAGCCCTATGACCGACTTAAATACCCCCACGGCGGTGGAATAACTCAACTGCCCCATATTGATGCCGAACCGGTATACATAGGTATCGAAAACTTCCCCCACATTGCGGTTCAGTTCGTTTATCATGTTATAGATTTGATCAAAACTGGAATCCATGATATTACCCAAACGCAGGATAAACATGGTGATGATAACTACCTTTATGGACGGCAGGGTAACATGCCAGAGCTGTTGAAAACGGTTCGCCCCGTCAATGGTAGCCGCTTCGTACTGTTCCACGTCTATCCCGCTCAGGGCCGCCAAATATACGATGGTTCCCCAGCCGGTTTCCCTCCACATGGCCTGGCCTACAATCATGGGGCGGAAGAGTTTTTCGCTGGAAAGAAAATTGATAGGCTCAAAACCCAGCGCCTTAACCGCCTCGTTGATAATACCTCCGTCTGTAGTGAACATCACATAGGAAAGCCCCGCCACCACCACCCAGGACATAAAGTGGGGCAGATAGGTAACGGTTTGAATGATCCTTTTAAAATACTTGTTCCTGACTTCGTTAAGCAGGAGGGCAAAGATAATCGGAACAGGAAAATTGAATATCAGGTTCAGTAATGACAGGGTGAGGGTATTGGCAAAAAGCTGAAAAAAAGCGCGGTCGTGGAAAAAACGGTCAAAATTTTCAAAGCCTACCCATTCACTGCCAAAGAAACCCAAAAAGGGCCGGTAATTTTTAAAGGCCAGGGAAATTCCCCACATGGGGCCGTATTTATAAATGATAAAAAAAATAATCCCCGGAATCAGCATAAAATAAAGCCATCGGTCCTTGGAAACGGATGACTTTTTGATAGGCCGCTGTTTGGATTTTTGCCCCCAAGGGGCGGGGGAATTTGCCATGCTAATCACTTCCTCAAGTAAGGGAAGGGATACAGGCCCCGCCGGGAAGCCTGTATCAACCCCTGTTTATTTGAGCCTGCCCATAACGCGGACTCATTATGGATAGATACTATTTATTCTGGGCCAGCTTATGGGCCGCCGTAAATTCCGCGGCAATCTTATCGCCTCCCGCGGCTTTCCATTGGGCCGCCGCCGCCCTCCATCCGGCAAGATCCAACTGGCCCAGGACGTACTTCATCCGCGCATCCTGGAGTATCTCTGTAAGCCCCTGGGACCGGATCAGGGTTTCGGAGGAGTATATGGTACTGTAATTGGGATACAATTTACCCTTGTAACCGTCTACCGCGTCGTTTATCGCCTGCTGCAAGGGATCGCTTGAGAGTTCAGGAATCGGTTTTGTTACATAGAAGGGGGTAATCTGGTCCGCGTCGGGGAAGTCTACTTCCCTGAATTTTTTAAGCTGATCCGCGGTAAAGGAGAGCTTGCCGTTCACGATGGAATAGTGTTCCCCCTCAAAGCCCCTGCGCATGACAAGCGCGGTTTTGTCCGTTCCCAGGGAATCAAAGAACCGCATGATCCGGTCCAATTCCGCTTCGGTCTTAATGGATGTTCTGGGGAACATAAAACCTCCGGTGTAGCCCACATAGGCCTTCATCGCCGGATTCCCGTTGGGGCCGATATTGTGGACAAACCCTACGGTTGCGTTGGGGAATACCGAATTCAGCTTTATCCGTGCGTCCAGCACATCCGTAAAAGCGTCGGTAAACACAAACCCCGCCCGTCCCTGCTGGAAGGGGATGTATTCGTCGTTGTTTTCCACCAAATTGCTGATGATATACCCCCGGGCGTATACATCGCGGTACCAGTCCAGGGCCTTCTGATAGGCGGGATGGTCTATTTCATTTTTAATAGTACCGTCATCGGCAAGATACCATTCGTGTTGCCCGCCAAAATAGATGGAAACCAAGGTAAGATATATCCCCAGGTTGCGGCCTTTCATGGAAATACCGGTGGTATCGTTCCTGCCGTTGCCGTCCGGGTCCCGTTCGGTAAAGGCCCTAATGATCTCGTAGATTTCTTCCATGGTTGTAGGGCTCTTGAGACCCAGTTTATCCATCCAATCCTGGCGGAAATACACGCAAGAACGGACAATATCCCGTTCTTTAGGGAAGGCGTAGAGTTTGCCGTCTATTTTAAGGTTGTCCAGCCGCATATCCCCAAGTTTATCCAGGTTAGGATAGGCCGGGTTGTTGACGTATTTATCCAAAGGCCAAAAGAGGCCGTCCCGTACCGACTGGACGATGATGGCGTCCTTGGGACTGCGGACCACTACAACCGAAGGAAGATCCGCCGCCGCTAACTGGGCGGCGAGTTTGTCGTTATAAGCCGAATTGGGAACCCATGTCCACTCAATATCCGCCTTGAGTTCGTCTTTCCAGTATTGGAGCATCTTAGTGGTATCCTTGGGCGCTTCGGGCTGGTTAAAATTCGCCATAAAGCTGAATTTAAATCTATCGCCCCCTCCTCCCGCGGCCGCCTGGTTTCCTCCGGCCGCAAACAGGGAACCGGAAACGATTATCGCTGCCAAGGCAGGGATAAACAGGGTCTTTAAAAATCGCATATCCTTCCTCCAAAAAAAATATTTATACCGGGATTTAATATCCCAAAAAGAAAAGCAATGCCCTTTGAATGGAAACCTCCCAGAAATCCCATTCATGGCCTCCGGGCCATTGTTGAAACTCATGTTCATACCCCGCTTCCCGCAGAAGCGCCGAGAGGCGCTGGTTTTGTTCCAACCGGATATCCTCGCCGCCGCAGCTTATGAAAAGCCGGGGGCGTTTTGCGGCCCGGGCGGCAGGCCCGGCCAGGGCAAAAAGATCGTCCGCATCTCCGGGCTCAGGCTCCGCGCCGAAAACCCCCTGAAGGTCCCGGTACGACGGAGCGTTCAGGGGGGTATTATTAAGCCGCCAGCGAATATCGGTAACGGCGGAAAAGACGCCGCATCCCGCATATCGTTCAGGACGGCTGAACGCGCATTTCAGCGCGCCGTACCCTCCCATGGAAAGTCCGGCGATATAGGTTTTTTCCGGCGCATCCTCAATACGGAACATCCGTCCGCATAAACCGGGTAATTCTTCGGTGATATAGCTGAAATAATCCCCGCCGTAACACATATCCGTGTAAAAACTCCGGGCCCCTTCGGGCATGATCACCGCCATACCGTATTTTTCCGCGTAAGCCTCAATGCGGGAATGCCGTACCCAGGACAGGGCGCTCTGACCGCGGCCGTGGAGCAGATACAAGGTTCCCCCCAGGGCCGGGTTATGGGAACCGTCCTGGGGCAGGATAACCGTCAGGGAGGTTTCCATCCTCAGCGAATCGGATTTTATCTCACATTGTAATAAAGCCGTTTTATACTCCTAAAGGGACGGGCTCTCCAGATACGCGGCGGTCAGTTCCTCCTGTACCTTATTACCCCCCGCTTCGCGCCATCGGGCCGCTTCAGCCTTGAACCCGGCAAGATCAATCTGGCCCAAGACATACTTCATCCGCGCGTCCTGTAGAATATTAATAAGCGTGTTACCCAATCTAACGCTGGTTTCTGAAATATAGGTATCGCCTATGCCCAGATACCGCTTCCCGTTATAATTGGCCATTGAATCAAAGGTTGCCTGGGTTAAAGAATCGGAGAGCCGTTCAGGAATAATCCTTGTAACACCGTAGGGCGTAATCAGGGAAGCATCGGGGAAGTCGGTGTCGCGGAATGCTTTAATCTGCGCATCGGTAGAAACAAGGTAGCCGTTTTCAATGGTGTAGTGCTTGTCTTTAATGCCCCGGCGCAGCGTAAGAATAGCGTCATCCGTTCCTAAAGCGTCAAAGTACCTCATAACCTCTTCGAGCCGGGCTTCGGTCTTTACGGATGTTTTGGGAATAAAAAAACCGCCGTTAAAGCCTATATGGGAACGGCTCACGACACCCCCGTCAGGCCCCTGGAGATTCTGGGTAAAGCCGATCCGGGCTTCCGGGAATACCGCCGAAACACTGATCTGGGTATCAACCACATCGTTAATATCGCTAAAGAAGACCAGCCCCGCCCGGCCCTGTTGGAGGGGAAGGTACTCGTTGCGGAGTTCAACAAGATCCTGAACAAAATAGCCCCTGGCATAGGCCTCACGGTGGAAATCCAGGGATTTGTAGTATGCCGGATCATCTGTTTCATGCTGTACCTTTTTTGCGGCCTCGTCCCAGAACCACTCCTGGCGTCCGCCGTAATAGACAGCTACATCCGAAAGTTTGGCCGAAAGATTGCTCCCCTTCATGGAAAGGCCGGAGGTATCGTTCCTGCCGTTACCGTCGGGGTCCCGCTCCGAAAAAGCCGCAATTATATTCCGCACATCATCCATGTTTTTAGGTTCAGAAAGACCCAGCTTTTCAAGCCAGTCCAGGCGGTAAAGCACCCCGGCCTGCACCATTTCCCTCTCAATGGGGATGCCGTAGAGATGCCCCTTAATCTTCATGTTGGTAAGCCGCGCATCGCTTAACCTTGACAGTCCCGGATAATCGCCGTTGTTAAAAAAATTGTCCAGATTCCAAAAAAGACCGTCCTCAATGGCGCTTACCACATTGGCGGGCCTGGCGTTCCCCCTGACAACCACCGCGTCGGGCAGATCATTGGAAGAAATTCGCACCCCCAGGGTGTTCATATAGTCCGGCGTCGGATACCAGATAATTTGAATGTCCGCCTTGACGGTATTCCGTAAATACTGCATGAGATCGCTTGAATCGCGGGGCGGCTCAGGTTGATTAAAATTTGCCATCATCGTGAGTTTATGCACAGGTCCGCCGCCGGCTCCTGTTTCTGCGCCGGGCGGCTGGGCCGCCTGATTCTGCCGTGAATTTCCGCAGGACAGAACAGAAAGGATCAACGCCGCAGACAGCGCCGATATTGCCGTGTTCGTCTTAAAAAACATAAAGTTCCTCCTGAAATATGGTTCCGAAAACCTAAAGTTTTCGTAATTTTCGTTAACGTCCGTTTAACCCTTTATTGATCCCGCCATTACGCCTTTTATAAAGTATTTCTGTAAAAACGGATAAACGCAGAGTATGGGAAAGGTAGAAAATATTATTGCCGCCATTTTTACCCCCTGGGGAGGGATAAGAAAAGCCTCCCCCATCATTGAGGAGTCCCCTACGCCGCCCTGGGATAATATGACGATCTGGCGCAGCAACACCTGGATAGTCCATTTAGCCGAATTATTGATATACAGTATGACGTTCATAAAGGTATTCCAGTGCGCGACCGCATAGAACAGGGTAAACGTCGCGATGGCGGGCATGGACAGGGGGATAACGATGCGTATGAGGATTCCCAAATCGTTGGCCCCATCCAGTTTTGCCGATTCCTCAAGGCTTACGGGAACTTCCTGAAAAAAATTTTTCATTAAGATCAGGTTAAACGCGTTAACGGCGGTGGGGATAACCAGGGAGGCCCAGGAATTAAGAAGGCCGGTGGCCCTGACCACGATATAAGTGGGGATCATGCCGCCGTTAAAGAGCATGGTAAAGGTAACAAAAAACATAAGCCCATGCCGGCCCATGATGCGCTTGTGGGCCAGCGGCCATGCCATAAGAACGGTAAGAACAATATTGACCATCGTTCCGACAATCGTAATATATATGGTTATAAGGAGCGCCCGGGGCATGGTTGGAGTAGAAAGAATATAACGGTAGGAATCCAGCGTCGGCTCACGGGGCCACAGGAGCAGGGGGTTTAAAGCGTTTTCACGGGCCGAAGCGAGGGAACCGGCAAGGATGTTGCAGAAAGGCAGCAGGGTAATCAGGGCAAACAAAAACAAAATAATATGAATGACAACATCGGCTATCCGGGAACCGGGGGTGCTATTCTTTACCATTTAAAAGATACCCTCCTCTCCCGCTTTTTTCGCGATTCTATCGGCGCTTACCACCAGAATAAATCCCACTACCGACTTGAAAAGCCCTACCGCGGCGGCATAGCTGAGTTGGCCGTTGGTAATGCCGGTATTGTATACATAGGTATCAAACACCTCACTAACTGTCCGGTTCATCTCATTCTGCATGTTGTATATCTGATCAAAGCTGGAATCGATGATGCTGCCCAGCCTGAGTATAAACATAGTGATAATAACGGGTTTTATAGAAGGAAGGGTGATATGCCAGAGCTGCTGCAAACGGTTGGCCCCGTCTATACGGGCGGCTTCGTACTGTTCCATATCCACCCCGCTTAAAGCCGCAAGATACACGATGGTTCCCCAGCCGGTTTCCTTCCACATGGATTGGCCTACAATCATAGGACGGAACATGCCTTCGCTTGCCAAAAAATTGACCGCCGGAAAGCCCATAGCCTTTATAATCTCATTTACAACGCCTCCGGCGGAGGTAAACATCACATAAGAAAGCCCCGCCACCACAACCCAGGACAGAAAATGGGGAAGATAAGTAACGGTTTGCACGAATTTCTTGAAATAACGATTGCGGACTTCGTTAAGCAGAAGGGCAAAAAGAATAGGCGTTGGAAAATTGAACAGAATATTGAGGAGGGATAGAGTCAGTGTATTAGAAAAAAGCTGCAAAAAGGTAGAATCGCCAAAAAACCGCCGGAAATGCTCAAGCCCAACCCACTTGCTGCCCCAGTAACCCAGGAAGGGGCGGTAATTCTTAAATGCCAGGGACAGCCCGAACATGGGGCCGTACTTATAAACAGTAAAGAAGACCAGCCCTGGAATCAGCATAAAATAGAGCCAGCGATCCTTTAGGAAATTAATTTTTACAAGCTGCCCCCTCTTTTTGGCCTTATAAGATTTCAGATCTAATCCGCTATAAGACAACTCATTTTCCTCCTTCAGCATTAAAACTAAAAAAAACATTTCATTATTAAAACTGTATTTTATAATAGACCATTTTTTCATAAAAAAAACGTCAACATTTTTCATTTTTCCGCACATTTTACCGCCGCTCATAAATGAACTGCCTCGTATTTAAAGAGGATTTCCCAAAACTTCAGTTTTTGGGAAATCCTCTAAAGGCTAAACTTGACCCGCAATTCAAGATGAGATTACCTAACACCTAAGAATTTTTATCCGCGGATTAACTCAAACCAATGAACAAAATCCGTGTTAATCGGTGTAATCCGTGGACTTTTTATTCCCTTCCCCGCCTTTACGCCCCTTGCCGGTTGTTTTCTTTTCGCACATTTCGTGTTTTTCGCGGTTAAAAGTAAAACCGCTGAAAACCGCCGCGGCCGCCTTGATCATTTTTTGCAAATGTTGTAATATAATTTTGCCCCGTAGCCAGGAACCATGCGGGTAACCGCCGCCCAACCCCGCCAGGTCCGGAAGGAAGCAACGGTAAGCGGTTGGCTGCTGCGCCGTGAATTCCCTGGTTACGGGGTTTTTTTTGTTTCCGCTTGGATGTATATTAGATTATGGCCTATGAAGTTACCGCCACAAGGCGGCGTCCAAAAACCTTTGATGAACTGGCAGGACAGGAATTTGTTGCGGCCACGCTGAAAAATTCCCTGGAAACCGGGCGCATTGCTCATGCCTACCTTTTTTCAGGACCCCGCGGCTGCGGCAAAACCAGCGCCGCCCGTATTCTCGCGCGTTCCCTCAACTGTGAAAAGGGGCCTACCGCAATTCCCTGCGGAGTATGCTCAAACTGTATTGAGATCAGCAGGGGGGCCAGTCTTGATGTTATAGAAATAGACGGGGCTTCCAATACCGGCGTCAACGATGTCCGGCAGATCAAGGATGAGGTCCTCTTCCCCCCCAATTCAGGGCGTTACAAGGTATACATCATAGACGAAGTGCACATGCTCTCCACAAACGCCTTCAATGCGCTCCTTAAAACCATTGAAGAACCGCCGCCCTACATTGTCTTTATCTTTGCCACTACCGAACTGCACAAGGTGCCCGCAACCATCAAGAGCCGTTGTCAGCAGTTCAATTTCCGCCTTATTGCGCTGGAAACTATTGCCGCCATCCTGCGGGACACCTGTGTAGAAATGGGGATAGAAGCCGAGGAAGAAGCCCTGGTCTGGATAGCCAAGGAATCTACCGGCAGTATGAGGGATGCGTATACGCTCTTTGATCAGGTAGCATCCTTTTCCGGCGGGTATATCACTTCCGCTCTGATTCGGGAAAAGCTCGGCCTTGTCGGTCTTGACATGCTGAACAGCCTGGCCGAAGCCTGTATTCTGGGCAATACGGCGGCGGCCTTTAATCAAACAGGAGATATACTCTCAAACGGTGTATCTATTGAACAGTTCGTTATAGACTTTGCCGAATACTACCATAATATCCTCTTTATCAAGGCAGGCATCACCCGAGAGTCGATACTGGGTTACAGTCCCAGCCGTTTCTCCGCAAATGTCCTGGGCGCCCTTGATCCTATCCGCATTGAGGAAGCCCTGGATATGCTCCTCAGACTCTACCGCGATATAAAAATTTCCCTGTCCCCGCGCTTTGAGCTTGAACTTGTTATCGCCAGGCTCTGTTCCCTTACGCAGTGGGTTTCCCCGCTGGAATTGCGGAACGCGATAACCGCGGCCAGGGAATCTTTAGAGAGAGGCGTTCCGGCGGGCGGGCCTTCTTTTCAGGCGCCCCCGCCGGGCAGCTATGCCGAAACAACACAGCCCGGGGAAAACAGAGCGGACACGGGGACGCAGCCTGAACAGAGAGAAGGGCCGGCGCGGAATGTTCCGGGGGCCAAGGGGAGCCTCGTTGAAGGCTTTGACCGGTATATGGCCCAACGGGGTTCAGAAAACGGCGGAGAGGCGGCAGAAGATCGCAGGCCGCATACCGTACAGGATAGCAATATCCTGCCCACGCTTTCAGGTAATGTACCTAAACCAGCTATGCCGGGAATGACGCCGGAACTTGAAAGGGTGCTCCGCATATTCCCCGGTATAATTGTAGAAAATAAACAGAACAATAAGGAAACGAGGGTATGAATTTCAATCCTTTGGATATGCTGAAAAATATCCAGAAGCTACAGGAAGAGATGGGTTCGGTACAGCAGCAGCTTGCCAAGGTCATTGTTACGGGAACGGCGGGCGGCGGAATGATCGAAATAGATATGAACGGGAAAATGGAGCTTACCGCTATTAGAATAAGCCAGGATACGATGGATATGCGGGATAAGGATATGCTTGAGGATCTGATTAAAGCAGCCCATAACCAGGCTTACGAGAAAGCGCGTTCTCTGGCAACGCAGGAAATAAGCAAGGCAGGGGGGATTCTACCCAATCTCATGGGGGGATTATGAATGCCCTTGACCGGCTTACGGCCCTCCTTGCAAGGCTGCCGGGAATAGGCAAGAAAACTGCCGCCCGCCTCTGCTACTATATGCTGGATGCCGATCCCGCCTACACAACAGCCTTGGTAAACGAACTCAGCGGTCTGCGTGAAGCTATTCATCAGTGCTCGCTCTGCGGCAACTATACCGAAATCGACCCCTGCCCCATCTGTACGGATCCCGACCGCGACCGAAACCTTATCTGTGTGGTAGAAAAACCCCAGGATGTAAGGATCATTGAGGAAGCAAGGGAATTCCGCGGCCTCTTTTTCGTGCTGGGCGGTCTTATTGCACCCCTGGAAGGTATAGGACCCGGTGATCTCGGCATAGACCGGCTTATAAACAGGGTCCGCGGCGAAGGTATACGCGAACTTATCCTTGCCATGAACCCTACTGTTGAAGGGGACACAACGGCCCTCTATCTGCAAAAAGTGCTCGTCGGCCTCCCAGTTGAGATCAGCCGCCTGGCTTCGGGCCTTCCTGTAGGGGGAGACCTTGAGTACACGGATCGCCTTACCTTATCGCGCAGCTTCCGCGGACGGACAAAACTGTAGCATATAAGCTCCTAAGATAAGGGACACCCGAAAAAGCGTGCGAAAGCATGTTCCGCCTGCTAAAGTAACACTTACAGGCCCCGCCCCATAAACGCCCGCGAACTGGTGAGCGGGTTCATCCGCGTATCTTTCACGGCGTGGGGCCCAGAAAAACCCTTTGTAAGAATAACGTTACAGGCCCCGCGGCAGAGCCCTAAACTTGACCCGCAATTCGACGATTGATTACCTGTCTTTTAGGAAGAATTTAACCGCCAAGAGCACATCGAACCGCGAACCGCGAACCTTCGGTTCGATGGTTCGATGGTTCGCGGACACAAAGGACACCGATAGAAGCACGCGGGAGCGTGTTACCAGTTAAAGGCAGCACAGTGGGCGCCCCATCGGAGGTTACAGTGCTGAGAGAAGGCTGAAAGGGCGTAAAGATGATCATGCAGGAACAAGAAAAAACCGCTAAAAAGTATTGTATTGCGCCTATGAAATTCATTCATATACGAACTTACCGGTATTTCTCCGGGGGTTTTTATTCAATTTCAATACAAAACGGTTGAAAGACGGGGTACGGAGGGTTGCCCTCCAAGTTTTCTTCCCTTAGTGCCCGCAGACCATAGGTCTGATGTGCCTCGGAACCCCTGGGTGCTTTTGTGGTAAAATTTCTTCGTTCTTGGTTATTCGTTCTTACGTTATGGGTCAAGATTAGGGCAGAGCCAGCGGTTTTACTTTTAAGAAATTTAACCGCGAAAGGCGAGAAAAGACATGAAAAAGGAAAGTGCGCTGCTTCCAAGTACCGCGAAAATACCCAAATTTGAAGAAATTTAACCGCTAAGTACACATCGAACCGCGAACCTTCGGTTAGATGGTTCGCGAACACAAAGGAAGGACGGAGTCCAGAGGGTTGCCCTCCCATTCTTCTTCCCTTTAAGTTTGGGTCAAGAATAATGCTCTGCCTCCCCCGCATGAGCGGGTTCTTGGGCTCGCCATTCTTTTTCTTCCCTTCGCGGTTGTTTTCTTTTCGTACATTTCGTGTTTTTCGCGGTTAAAAGTAAAATTGCTGCCTGCCTATTACTTACTATTGACAAATCATTGTTAGAATTGTATAACATAAAGAGTAAGCTAAAACTAACTTGCTGAAGGAGAAAAACTTGAAAAAGGTATTAATTGTTTATTGGAGCGGTACGGGCAACACCGAAGTCATGGCAAAACAGGTTGCCAAAGGGGTAAGCGATGCCGGAGCGGAGCTTGTTTTAAAAAAGGCGGCGGAAGCAACGGCAGGGATGGTTAAAGAGGCGGCTGCCCTGGCCTTTGGCTGCCCCGCAATGGGCGCGGAAATTTTGGAAGAAGCGGAAATGGAACCCTTTGTAAGCGCTTTAAGCAA
Source organism: Treponema sp. (assembly GCA_031274035.1). Classification (GTDB taxonomy): domain Bacteria; phylum Spirochaetota; class Spirochaetia; order Treponematales; family Breznakiellaceae; genus JAISNI01. The sequence continues at coordinate 31,153 of JAISQR010000176.1, forward strand.
GGAGGAACTGGACGGAAAACCCTTGGGACTTTTTGGTTCCTATGATTGGGGAGACGGTCAGTGGATGCGGGATTGGGCGGAACGTATGAAAGCTATGGGCGCTCTGGTGGATGGAGAAGGGCTGATTACCCAACTTGCGCCAACAGAGGAAACATTGAATAAATGTTACGAATTGGGCAAACGGCTTGCGGGATGACCGGTACATTGGTATAGGAGTTTGTTGCGCTTCGCGCATAAAATGGTATAAATATTCATAAATATGAATATTTATACCTTGCAAACTCCGAAAGTATGCCCCTTTATCGGGATTTTTTGCATGAATATGCAAAAAATCTACAAGTGCAACAGGCTGATAGCGGTTTTTGGGCAAAGCCCAGCACCCCGCAGGCTCATAGGAGCCGGTGAATACTTTGGAGAAATACGTGCAGACTGAAATTGAGCGGATTATTATCAACTACTGTAGTCCGGTTTTGATGGGTTTCAAACCGGCCGCCTTATTTACGCTTCAATCGGAAAACTGTTTGGAGTGTTTATCCGGTATATTACCGCCGGATATAACTCTAATGGTTTTGCGGAAAAACGGGCATAGAATATCGGTAATCGTATTTGATAAACAGTTGCTTGAAAAGGCTATACTAAATGAAACAGTCCTGTCTCTGCTTAAGGGAATGGGGTATCCTGAAGAACACCTCAGCCGGAAGGTGGAGGATAAATCCAGCTTTCGGCTCCGGCGGGATACGCCGGTTGATCCCTCTAGTGAGGATTCTATACCCCGCCCCTCTACAGCGGAAGCCGATTCGCCGATTTTCGTTTATCTGAACTGTCTAAAAAAGAAACTTGAAACATTTCAGCAATTTCCCCATGAAATTGGTTTTTTTCTTGGATATCCCATTGATGATGTCCTGGGCTTTGTGAAGCATAAGGGACAGAACTATAAACTCTGCGGTTACTGGAAGGTGTACGGAAACATAGAAACGGCAAAAAATAATTTTTATTGCTATGAATTATGCCGGAAGTACATGAGCGCTTGGTTACAAAAAGGCGGTTTGAGCAGCCTGCGTAATTCTACAGCAACCCTTGGAGAGATCGTTGGGAATGCGGTTAGGGGAACTTCTGAAAACTGAATTTGCAGAGGTTCCTGAATATAGTTGACCGAGGAGTTTGTTGCGCTTCGCGCATAAAATCGTATAAAAATTTACTTTTGTGAATTTTTATACCTTGCAAACTCCGAAAGCAGCCTGTTGCACATAAAGTTCCGCTCGTATAAGATAGGTTATACTGTATCCTTTTCGTCATACTTTGTCGATAGCCGCCCTGTTTTTGCCGCTGAACAGCGGTCAAATAGTCATATTTCGTCAACTTACCTCTTGTAAATAGTTACTTATTTCTATATATTTGTTAGTAATGGCAGAGAATATGGCAGAAACTAACATAAGACCAATAAGCGAGGGCATAAAAAAAAATCAATCCCTAAGAAAAGCCCTCCAAATTTTAGAAGGGATGACCAAGATACATACTCCCGCCCGGCTTCAGGATATTGCCCAGAGTCTTGATATGCCCCAGAGCACCCTCTTGCGTTTTCTGAATACCTATATTGATTTTGGTTATATAAACCAGGATCCTGCCTCGTCCTGTTATTATCTTACCTTAAAATTAACCGAACTTGGTTCCCGCGCCAGGGATAAATTTCCTTTCCAAAATTCCCTGCATAAATATGTAAAACAGATAGCAGGATATTTCAGCGAATCGGCGTCCCTCTGTATCGAACACGATATGCAGATGGTGTATATCGCCACCGAAGAAGGGCCGGGACGTATGCTCCAGACCTTGCAGCGTATAGGGCGTATCGCCCCTATGCATGCCACCGCGGTAGGTAAACTCCATCTGACAAACTATTCAGAGACAGAGTTGGAGGAACTTGAACGGAAATACGGTTTCCCCAAGTATACCGAACATACCATCACCAGCCTGGAATACCTCAAACATGAACTGGAACAGATAAAGGCGCAGCATTTTGCAATGGATGATGAGGAGTGTGAAGTAGGCGTCCGCTGTATTGCGGTACCGGTTATCGACTTTACGGGGAAAGTGGTGGCAGGTATAAGCCTTTCAGCGCCTATTACCCGGCTTACTTCGGAAAAAACCGAATCTATCGTTCAGTATTTGAAGGATATCAGCGTAAGGGCATCCAAAGAACTTGGCTGGGAAGAGGAATACGCCAATTCTGGTATGTCTTTAAAATAATTGGAGCGGCGGGGATTTCCCAAAATTTTAGTTTTGGGAAATCTACCTTAGATTTATGGGTTCAAAACGCCGAATTTTACAGGCGGATGGAGCGGGGGTTGTATTTAACATCGGGGCGACGCGGTTTTATCAAATTTTAGCCTGTACTAACCGAATTTTGAATTTGGTTCATTTACAAATGTTATGTAAAGAAGTATAATAGTATAAACTTATGGATTTTTTTGGTATATTAAAAATCCATCGGAAAGAGCCGACGGATCAAAAATTCTAAAGATGAGGATAATTATGAAGAAATCATTACTCGCTTTGCAGGTTGTATTTTTTACTTTACTTTTAGCGCTTTTAAGCTGCGGTTCAACGCCTCCGGCAGCCGAAGAACCGGAAGAAGTAAAGGAAAAATTGATTGCGCCTTTCGTTATTGTTTCCAGCGACAAGTCCACTATCAAACTTAACTGGAACAAGGTTGAAGGGGCCACCGGTTACAAGATATATTACAGTACCTCGGAAGCCGCCCCTTCCAATACCGAGGACCCGCCTTCGGTCATCACGATTGACTCAGGGGATACCCTTAGTACGCAGATCGAAAATATAGGCGCCGGCGCAACCTATTTTATCTGGGCCAAGGCAACAGGCGACGGCATTGATAGCGATTGGGCCATGAGCCTGGCGAACAAAATGCCCAATTACAATGCTAATTTAAGCAATCTTGAAATTATCGATTATACACTAACGCCCGTCTTTAATCCCGATGTTTATAACTATTCCCTGACATCGCCTGTTGCGTCCGGCGTGGAAACCATAACCGTTTCAGCGGATCCGGAAGATATTAATGCCCTCGTCAGCGGGGATGGATGCCAGGCGCCTTTCGGTGAAGGGCAGGATGAAAATATCATTACCGTCCGGGTAACCGCCGAAGACGGGGTAAACTACAACGATTATACCATATATATAAGCCGCGGCGAAATTGTCGAAGCTGAAGAGGAAGAAGACGACGACGATGGGGAGGGTATAGGCGTCCTTAAACTGCGCGTCCGCCATGATAAAGATAATAAACTGCTTATTCTAAGCTGCCGGGATGGTGAAGGCTACTACCAATGGCATATCAACGGCATTGTACGCAAAACCACCAGAACCGGAAGGACGCGTATCGATATCTCTCATTTAAGGCCGGGAACCTATACAATCGGTGTAGTGGTGTTTAAAAAGCAAAATACGATACATTACTCATCGAAAGTTACTATTACAGTAGACGAAGATTAATTTGGACAGGAGTTTGCGGGCAAAGCCCCGCGGCGCCGCCTCCGCTGTTTCAGAGGCGGTTTCCTGTAAATATTAGCGAATAACTCCAAAGCCCGTTCACCGCGGGCTTTTTCTATTATTCAAACGCGGTATACTCTGCGGCTGTTCTTGACCCGCAATTTAGTGCGGGATTGTATATCGTTAAAAAAGGTAACCGCGGGGTTTTCCCAAAACTTCAGTTTTTGGGCGGGACTCCTTCAACAAGGAATTACCCTTCTATTCTTTTTTTTCTAAATATCGCATATACCTGAGTAGTTACGAATCTCTCAAATCTGAATATTACAGAGATTTTTTGGAAGGTGTGTTTATGCTAAAAAAGACGATTTTCACGGGTCTTCTCTGCACCGTCCTGCTGTTGACGGCTGCTGGAAGGTCATGGCCGGAGGAATCCTGGTTTGTCAAGGCAACAGGCAGCGATTTAAACGGCGGGCTTTCCGAGGTTGTTCCCTTTAAAACCCTTGCGCGGGCCCTGGATGCAGCTTCAAATGGAACTGTTAAAACCATTACCGTCTTAGGCGTCCTTGATATGCACAGCGAAACTCTCCAATCCGATGAGGGGGTTTTTACCATCGAAAACGCGGGGGATCGGATTCTTATACGCGGCAAACAGAACCCGGCGGAAGGCGAAGGGGCTGTTTTAAGCGGGAAAGGCGCGGGAACGCGGGTTGTGTATATAGCCGGAAACACCGGTATACGTTTTGAGCGTATCGGCATACAGGACGCGGAGACCGGTCAGTATGGCGGCGGACTTATGATCAGAGATGCCCATGTTACGCTGGGGGAAGGGGTCTGGATAAGCGGCAACCGGACGGAGGCCTCGGGCGGCGGCGTTGCTGCTACGGATGCCTGCGTTTTAACAATTGAAGGCGCGGATATCAGCGGCAACGAGGCGGCCCGGGACGGCGGCGGGCTTATTGTCAGTGATACCGCGTCGGTCATCATGCTTTCAGGAAAGATCGGCGGCAACGAAGCGGCATGGGCCGGGGGTGCGGGCGTTTCAGGTACATTTACGATGGAGGGCGGAACCATAGCCGGTAACAGGGCCGCCAATTCGGGCGGCGGCGTCTACGCTTTTAAGGGAAGCAATGTTTCCATGAAGAACGGCGGGATCAGCGGCAACGAAGCGGCGGCGGGCGGGGGCTTAGGCGTTTCAGGTGAATTTACGATGGAGGGCGGGATTATAACCGGTAACAAGGCCGCCAATTCAGGCGGCGGCGTCTGGGCCTTTGAGGGAAGCAGCGTTTCCATGAAGGGCGGCGGGATCAGCGGCAACGAAGCGGCATGGGCCGCGGGCTTGGGTGTTTTAGGTACATTCACGATGGATGGCGGTGAGGTCAGCGGAAATAAAGCGGATGAGGACGGCGGCGGGCTTATTGTCAGTGATACCGCCTCGGCCGTCATGTTTTCGGGGAAGATCAGCGGCAACAGGGCGGGGCGGAACGGCGGGGCCGTTAATATCTACGCAGGCGGCGGCTTTAACTTGCACGGCGGCGAGATCAGCGGCAACGAAGGCGCAAGCGCGGGCGGTCTGGCTGTTTCTGGCGGGTTTACGATGGAGGGCGGAACAATAGCCGGTAACAGGGCCGCCAATTCAGGCGGCGGCGTCTATGCCTTTAAGGGAAGCAGCGTTTCCATAAAGAACGGCGGGATCAGCGGCAACGAGACGGCTGGGAACGGAGGCGGTATTTTTGTCGGGGATGCCGCCTCGGTCATCATGCTTTCGGGGAAGATCAGCGGCAACAAGGCAGGGCGGAACGGAGGGGGCGTTAATATCTATACAGGCGGCAGCTTTAACCTGTGCGGCGGTGAAATTACCGGCAACGAAGCGGCATGGGCAGGCGGTCTGGTTGCGGCAGGCGAATTTACGATGAAGGGCGGGAGCATAGCCGGTAACAGGGCCGCCAATTCAGGCGGCGGCGTCTACGCCTTTGGGGGAAGCGGCGTTTCCATACAGGACGGTGTGATCAGCGGGAATAAAGCGGATACCGGCGGCGGTATTTTTGCCGGGGATGGCTGTGTTTTAATAATTGAAGATGCAGAGATTAGCGGTAATGAAGCGGCCCAGGACGGCGGCGGGCTTTTTGCCGGTAACAGCGTATCGGTCATCATGCTTTCGGGGAAGATCAGCGGCAACAGGGCAGGCCGGAACGGAGGGGGTGTTGAAATCTACACAGGCGGCAGCTTTAATATGCACGGCGGCGGGATCAGCGGCAACGAAGCGGTATGGGCGGGCGGTCTGGCTGTTTCAGGTGAATTTACGATGGAGGGCGGAACCATAGCCGGTAACAGGGCCGCCAATTCAGGCGGCGGCGTCTATGCCTTTGAGGGGAGCAGCGTTTCCATAAAGAACGGCGAAATCAGCGGCAACGAGACGGCTGGGAACGGCGCGGGTATTCTGGCCTTTGAAGATAGTTCCCTTACCCTGGCGGGCGGCATTATCCGCGGCAACCAGGCGGCCCTATCCGGGGGCGGAGTACTCACCTACGGACGCTTTGTGATGAACGGCGGGAAAATCATCGCGAACCACGCAAAAGACGGCGGCGGTGTTGTCGTTAGAGACCAGAGTGAGTTCAGACTGCTGGACGGGGAAATTTCCGGCAATCAGGCCCTGCGTGTAGGCGGTGTTTTGGTTTTCGGCGTTTTTATCATGGAAGGCGGCGCGGTCAGCGGTAATTACGGCGTCTATGCGGGCGGCGTCGGCACTGACACAGGCGGTGTTTTTACAATGGAGGGCGGCCTTATCGAGCAGAACCAGGGCGGACTGGGAGCCGGGGGGCTGCGGATAATTATGGGGGCACGGGCCCTTATGTCGGGCGGCAAGATACGCGGCAATCAGGCGCACCAGGGGGGAGGAGTCCTGCTATACTCAGGCGGCGGCTTTACCCTGGAAGGCGGCGAGATTGAAGGGAACCTGGCAAATGAAGGCGGCGGCATCTTTATGAACAAGGGCGGCAGTTTTACCCGGACAGGCGGTTCCATACAGAGTAACGATGCATCCTTGGGCGCCGATACGATAAGCGAAAATTGAGATTTTAGAGCCGCAAAGGGATATATTGTATCTGTGGAAGAGGTTGTGTAATGAAAAAGACATTGCTTTCTATTATAGTGCTTTTTCTTGTTCCTTTACTGGGGGCCCAGGAAGTTTCGGTTTATCCGCAATTAGGACATAGCGATCTGATCAATACCGCGGTCTACAGCCCTGACGGAAAATTTATTCTCTCCTCATCCTGGGACGAAACCCTCAAGATATGGGATGCGGTTTCGGGCAGGGAGCTTAAAACCATAGCGGCGCACGGTAGAACCCCGCTCTGCGCGGTCTGGGACAACAGGGGCCTCTTCCTTGCGGCAGGCTTCTGGGACGGCTCGGTAAGCATCTGGGATAGGGAAAGCGGGGCGGAACTGAAAACCTTTAAAGGCCACACAAGCACCGTCAATGCAATCTTCTTCACTGCCGATGACAGCCGGATAATCACCGCTTCCTTTGACGGGACAATCAAGGTATGGGACAGCGGATCCGCGGAAAATACCGGAACGATAATCGCGTCGGGCACGGTTAACGCGGCGGTTTGTAGTCCGAATGGAAAAAATTTGGCCTCCGGCGGCGGAGACGGCATAGTACAGGTCTGGGAGACGGAAACCGGCGCCAAGCTGGGGGCTTTTGCGGGGATAGGCGGCGCGGTTACCTCCCTTGCCTGGACCGCCGGTAAGAACCGTATTATCGCCGGTTACTTTGACGGAAGCATAGCGGTTTGGGATGCGGAGAGCGGAAAGCTGTTAAAGACGATGAGCGCTCATAGGGGGGCGGTGAGTAGTCTTGCGGTGAACCCCGCGGCAACACGTATCGTTTCAGGCTCTATGGATAGAACGCTTAAAATGTGGGATATGGAAAGCGGCGCTCTGGTACTGTCCATGATAGGCCACGAGAGGCCGGTACGATCCCTTGCATGGAATCCAGCGGGAAGGCGGGTGCTTTCAGCCTCCTTTGATAAGACCATCAGGGAGTGGGATGCGGAATCGGGCGTATTGCTGGCCTCTTATTCAGGCTGGATTGATTACGCCTTTTCCGCAGACTTCCGGTTTGATATGAAATACATACTCTCCGGGGCGGCTAATACGCTGGATTCAGAGGGCGCCCTGCATATCTGGGATATGGAAACCGGCGCTCTGCTTACATCCCTAAAAGGACACGCCAAAGGTGTTACGGACGCCGCGTTCAGCCCGGACGGCAGCCTGGCGCTTTCCGGCTCCGGTGATACATCCCTTAAAATATGGGACGTGGAATCGGGCTCGCTTCTCCATACCCTGAGCGGCCATAGCGACCGGATTACCAGGGCCCTTTTCAGCCCGGACGGCGGCCGTATTTTGTCCGCTTCCTGGGACGGGACGCTGAGGATATGGGACGCGGCAAGCGGCGCCGAATTAAAAACGCTCACCGGTAATACCGACATTGTTTACGCCGCAGCCTGGAACCCCGGGGGCATGCGGGTACTTTCAGGCTGCCGGGACGGTTCTATCCGCGAATGGGATGCCGAAACCGGCCTTGAACTGGGCTCGTTTAACCCCAACGACGGCGGTATTTCCTGTGTAGTGTACAGCCCGGACGGTAAACAGTTTGCGTATGGTTCTTATAGAAAGATAGTAAGCGTGTATAAGACGGGCATGGACAAAGAGAATCGATTGTTTAATCTTGAAGGTCATGGGGACGCCGTTAATACCCTTGCCTACAGCCCTGACGGAAAATGGATACTCTCGGCCTCGGGACAAACGGATACTTCTTCAGGGGATAAAACTATCCGCATTTGGAGCGCGGAAACCGGCAGGGAATTGCTCTGTCTTCCCGGTCATACCAACAATGTTGCATCCGCGGCCTTTAGCCCGGACGGACGGTATATCATTTCCAGTTCCAGTGATGGTACGGTTAGGCTCTGGGCCGTAGAGCTTAATACAGAGAGCGGTATTCTTTCGGGCAGGGAAACGCTCCGGTTTATTGCCTTTGCCAACGGGGAATGGATTTGCATTACGCCGGAAGGTTACTACAACGCGTCGGCGCGCGGCGATCAGCGCCTCAATGTGCGGATAGGCGATGAGGTTTACGGCATGGACAATTTTCGGGGGGTATTCTACCGGCCCGACGCAGTTTCTACCGCGCTTTCCGGGGATAACAAAGCCTACTTAGCCTCTATAGGGGGCAGACGTATACAGGACGCGGGGGATTTTCTGCCGCCTAAAATTGAAATTCAGGATTCTGAACTGAAAATAGAGGCGGGGACAGCCCGCATTCCCGTTATATTTACCGGCGAAACTCAGCCGGTAAAGAACGTCCGCGTGATTGTACGCGGCCACCTTATAGCCCATGAAGAAATGGAGGGAGCGGAAAGCAGCCGGGAGCGGGGAGTGTCTGAGCCCCGCCGTTTTGAGAGGACCTACCCTGTTACGTTGAAACCAGGCTGGAATAGTATAGAGATCATCGCAGACAACGGCTTTTCTGACGATTCCCGAATCATCGAGATATACTATGCGGGATCAGAAGCCGCCCCCGTACCTAACCTGTGGATACTTGCCATAGGGGTTAATCAGTATGAGGATGCTGTTCTGGAGGATCTTTCCTACGCAGCCGCAGATGCCCAGGGCATCGTCAGGAGCTTCAAGGCCCAGGAAGGCGCCCTCTACGGCAAGGTAAACAGCCTCCTTGTTACCGGAGAACAGGAAAAAGGCCCTACGCGGGAGGCTGTTATAGAAGGTCTCTCCTTTCTTAAACAAGCCGGCGGACAGGATATCACGGTGCTTTTTATGGCAGGACACGGGGTCAGCGACCGCGATAACAATTTTCTTTTCCTTCCCGCGGATGCGGCCCATACCGGCGATATTACAGTCTGGGAAAACGCGGTAAGCCGTCAGGAAATTGATGCTGTCTTACGAAGAATCCTGGGACAGAAGATCGTCTTTATTGACGCATGCCATTCTGCGGGGGTAGCCGGAGGCAGGGCAAAATCGGTCGATTCCAACCGTCTCTTCCGCGACATGGATGACGGCAGTACCATAGTGCTGACTTCAAGCAGAGGTAATGAATCGTCCCTGGAACGCGCCGAATTTGGACACGGCCTTTTTACCTACAGCATTATTCAGGGGCTGGCCGGCGCCGCGGACCTGGACATAGGCGGCTTAGGTAAGGACGGGCTTATAACACTTAACGAACTTAATACCTATGTACAGATCATGGTGCCCCGCTTAAGCGGCAGGAAGCAGAATCCGACAATAAATACACCGGCGGGATTTTCCGATTTTGATATTGCGGATCTGCGGAAAATTGGGTATATTGAGTAAGGAGATAGTTAAAATGAAAAAGATATTTTTTGTATCGGTACTGTGTCTGGCAGTTATGATAAATCTGGGCGCTCAGAATTCAGATGCTTTTACTTGGGAACTGCGTATTGAAAAGAAAGCGTCCGGTACACCGCTGGATTTTAACCAGACCATAGAGAAACTTGCAGATGTGATACCGCCGGATGCTCCGCCCGATGTGGTGAATCATAGCCTGGCTAAAGATGACGATTTGGCGATTAGGGTAAAACCCCTGGCAAACAGTTACTGTTACATTATTCAGTATGGGCCTGATAGAAAAGTTACCCTATACCACGATGTACAGTTAAACGCGGGGATTGAGAAGGTTTTTAACCCTGTACTAACAGGCGGCCCTGGAATTGATACCTTTTATATAATAATGAGTGCAAAAAGGGAAGCAAAACTGGAGAATGTTATCAATACATACAAGCGTTCGCCCAATGTACGGCAGGCTAATTCAAATGTGTATTACGAGGCGTTGGCCATTCAGAAGGCTGATGAACCCCTTGGCGAGCCTCCGCAGAGGTTTACGATTAGCGGAGGAACCGCCCGCGGTACTCTTACAAACGTCCCTGCCGATTCCCCTCCGAGCGGGACCGCCCGGTATTCGGGACGGAACCGTTATGTAAGGATTGTCTCGGTTAAACATTAGAGGAGAACCGCTAAACCGCTTGTTTTGGGAACAATGGGCATGCTGTACTCTCCGAGTATTCGGAGTTTGCAAGGTATAATCGAAGCTCCGGTTCGCGCTTGCCACGTACTAAGGGGTATGTACCCTAAGTCAAATACCTTACCAAAACAACGTACCCCTTCGGCTTGCCGCGGGGTACATTGCTTTCCTCTTCCATCCCTCTAGGAGTTTGTGGGGCTTCTCTTTGGGGGATCGACAAAAACCTGCTTTTTCCGGTAAAATTCCTATATGAGCGCGAGATTTGTAACGATAGACCGGGAAACACCGCTGTTATTTCCCGAGGACTTGAGGAAATGGGTGCCTGAGGACCATATAGTACACTTTATCATTGAAGCGG
>JAISQR010000197.1 GCA_031274035.1 Treponema sp.
TTTAATGCCCAGGAGGAATTTTTGAATCATGCCCTATCTATGGGCGTTGACGTGGTATTTTTTGTGCGATTGTCCTTTTTATCAAGCATACGCAGATATAAAATTTATGAAAAATACAATCCCGCCTATGTCTATATATACTCCGCCAGGGCGCATTGCTATAAAGGCGGCGACATAAATAAAGGCCAAAGCATGATTGATTATTGCATGATCATGTGGAAGCCGCCTTACAAAAATGAAACACTTTTGAGGTGGATAGCATGATAACAAAGTTTTTTTTAAGGAAGGGCTGAAAATGTCTAAAGAATACACGGCGTTTAACAGTGATGCCTTTTTGAATGACGGCTATGTGCAAGAACTTGATATGGCGGAAACCGCCGTCTACTTCCACTACATTACAAGCCCGCGCCTTGAAAACAGCGGCGTTTTTAAGGAAGGGCAGCGCATGGTGAGCTTCTACGTCAAAACCGACATAGACACCGTGAAAAAAGCAGATGAAAAGTTGGAAAAAGACGGCAAGATTTACAGGATCGGGGAATGGGTGATTGTGCCATCTTCATTGAAGCACCAGAAATTTGACAAAAGCCCGAACATGATTAAGGGTATTTACGAACAACTTAAAACCGCACCCGTCGAAGTTTTGAAAAGGCTCCGGCGGTGCGGGTACATTCTTGATTTAAGCCCCGTGCTTTCGGCTGAATCCGACACGCCGCCTAACCCTTCTGATACCCTTCCCGAACCCTTACCTAACCCTACCGAAACCCCTCCCTTATATATAGATTCAGATAAAGATTCAGATAAAGAATATATAAATTTACAACCACCTTCACCTGAAAATTTGGATTTGAAAACTTCCAAAAAAGTCTTTTTGCGGATTTGGCAGCAAAACATGGAGATTTTCAATTTTGCGGCGCGGATTGAAAAACCGAAAGAATGGGCGGCGTTTTGGGAAAAGTGCCCCTATCCGCCCGATGACATTAAAAGGCGTATGCAAAATTACATTGACGGCGTGAAATCCGGGGAGATTCCGAAACATTACATACCACGAACGCCGGATCGGTTTGTTTTGAAAGGGCATCTTAATACGAGCGATCAGCCGTACAAAAAAGACGAAAAACGAAGCGGGAATTCGCCGCCGCCGTCAAACAATGCTAGAAAAAAATCTTTAGGGGGACTTGAAGTATGACGGAAACAGGGATTAGGAAGGCCGGTGACATTATGAGGGACTTTCAATACCGTGAGCCGGAAATACTGCCGAAGGCGGAATTTGATTGTCCGAAACACGGGAAATATACCGGATGTCCGATCAAATCCTTTGTTTTTTTCGGAAATAACGATGATGAAGGATTCATAACAAACCCGGAATGTCCAAAATGTGTTGAAGAAGAATCAATACGGAGGGAAAGAGCGGAGGCAGAGGAGAAAAAACGCAAAGAAATCGAACGGTTTATTGATATGGGCATTGATGAAAAATACTGGCCGGAAACCCTTAGTACCTTCAATGCCTATACGCCCGAACTGGAAAAACACCTTGAGGCCGTGCGTAAATTCTCCGAAAACCCGGAGGATCGCAAACTGGTCATGCTGGGCGAAAATGGAAACGGAAAAACCCATCTTGCCATTGGAGCGTTAAAAACGATTGGCGGGTTAATTTATACCGCCTATGAAATCGGCTTGATACTCCGTGAATCCTACTATGGTACAATCAATCAGTACGATTTTTTGCAAAAGTTATGTAAAACACCCCTGCTTGTGATTGACGAGGTGGAAAAAGTAAGCGAAACCCAGGCAAAACAGAATTGGCTGTCTCATATCATCGGCAAACGATACAACAAAATGCTGCCGGTGATATTCATTTCGAATTGTCATTCACAGGTGGATTGCTCGTATTACAAGGCGAAGCATGAGCCGTGTTCAAAGTGTATTGAATACCATCTTGAAAACGATGTTTTGTCGCGCATTGTTGAAAATGGACAAGTTATGAATTTTATGGGGGAAGATTACAGATACAAAATCCGTATGGAGAGGAGGGAAAAGCAATGATTCCTAATAGACGAGGAAAAAACAATGGGTAAGAATTATAGTAGGAACACGGGAAAACATGACAAATTTTGTTTCTTTCAAACCCCTTATTGTCTTACCCAGGCATTTGTTGACAGGCATATAAAGGTTTATTGGGAACCTGACAGGGAAGAAAAGACAATATGTGATTATTGCAGCGGCAATGGCGCTATTGTAAAAATTTTACATGATAGTGGTTTCCGTGTCCTTTTCGGTGATATTAAGGATACGGTAAAAACAGACTTTTTTAACATCGGAGCGGGGGATGAATACGGGCTTATGAATCCCCCTTTTAGGCTTTTCAATCAGTGGGTGGAACATTGTTTCAAGGTTTTTTCGGTTTCATTTGCCCTGCTTGCCCCTACTACCTATCTTCAAGGAGTAAAACGGTATAACAAGAAATACCAGGATGGCATTTTTCAGAATCCAACATACCCGCTTACCCATATCTACACCTTTAACCGATACCCTATGCTTTCCGCCGAATTGCGCCCCGATGGACTGATTGAAACGGGTATGCAAGCCCTGTCGTGGTTTGTTTGGACAAAGCATAGCGAAGTGGCGGGGTATAACGGGGACACAATTCACCGATGGTTGGATATTGACAGCTTTGTTTTACGGAAAGGGAGGAAGAAAAAATGAATTACCGTAACATAAAATGTGCTAATTGCGGGTGTCTTATAGGCCACTATCCAGTATTTTCCCATACACACGATGAAGAAGATACCGGGGACGCTGAATACACTGAAAATTATGAAGGGGCCGTAGAAGGTGAGGACTATTGTTTTAATTGTTATGAAGATGTTCTACGGGAATTAGAGGGAGAAACGGAGTGCGATAATGTTGAATGAACATACCCTTTTTTGGGAAAAGAACAAGGTAGAAATATCCCTTGCCCGTATAAAAGAATTTGAACCCATGGCCCTTACGAATGATCCGGCTGGGTACTACGTTTGTATTTCAGGCGGCAAGGATTCCTCGGTTATTCAGGAGCTTTGCATTATGGCGGGCGTGAAGTGCGAGTTTGTCCACAATCACACCTCCGTAGACCATCCCGAAACCGTGTACTTTGTGCACCACGAAAAAGAACGGGTAGAAAGCCTGGGTTATCCTTTCAGGATAGAGATACCGCGTTTCCGCGATGAGTACCAAGGAGTCGGGCTGTAGAAAATATGAGCGCAATCGAAGAAATAGACAAGCAATTAGATGAGTACATAACTAAATTTGTTAAATGCGTTACATGCAGATGGTGGGAAAGGGAGCTTTTTGGAGGATATTGCAATTGTCCGGAACTCCCAATCGGCTTTATGGAACATGATGATTCCATGTGCGAACAACACGAATTTAGAGATGTAGAGATGGAGCGGAAGATGAACGAATTAACAGGCAGGCGGATGGACGCATGGAAATTTGTTGAAGTATTTTTATACGACTAGAAAAAAAGCCGGGCTGTAGGGCCGGGCAGGTTATAAGGAGGCTGGTATGAACGAAAAAGTATATTCTCTTGACGGTGAAAATTACAACATTACGAATAAAAAAGAACTCATTGACGGGCTTATGGACTGGAAAACAAAAAGCAAGGACGAGCTAATTGGCAAGGAATATTTTGAGGGAGAAGCGGTGAAGTCATCGGTAAAAGATTTTGTTGATGCAGATTTCATCTTGTCAGCAATAAACGAGTCGGCATGGGAAAGGCACGGAGAATTTGCCGAGGACTGGCCTTGCCTTAACGATGTGGAAAAAGAACAGCTTGAGGAAATGGTTACAAAATTCCTGGAAGAGAAAGCGCCGATTACCTTTTACGGAATCAAAAACAGCGTGGCAAAAACGATAACGGCAGAGGACTTATAGGGAGGCGGATATGAGGGAAATATTGTTTCGGGGAAAACGGAAAGATAACGGGGAATGGGTGTATGGAAGTTGTATTGTCGTAAGTACCGGGCCATTTATCATTGAAGAATATGAGAGTACCGGAGTCTGGGTAGACCCTAAAACGGTTAGCGAATTTACCGGGCTCACCGACAGAATGGGAAACAATATTTTCGAGAATGATATTGTTAAGGCGGATGAACGTATAGGGGAAGTTCGGTTTGTAACCGGGGCGTTTGTCGTACATTTCCAAGAAGATCTTCCAAATGAGGATTTGGACGTATGGGTGACGGATGGATTAGAAATAATCGGCAACTGCCATGATAACCCGGAATTACTGAAAAAGGAACAGGAGGAAAGCAATGGCCAAGTACAAAGTCGGCGACAAGGTACGCATCAAGAGAAAGACGTGGATTGACATGCAGCAAAAGAATAGGAGGGGGAGATTGAAAACCTGTTTGTCGAATTCCCTCACATTACGATGTACGAGGCTGGGGTACGTTTGGATATTATGAGAACGGCGCAGAATTGCAGGATCAGCTTGCGAATTTGGTAGCCGATTTATTAACTGATCATTTTAACAAGGGGTAAAATTATGTTTCATAAAGAGTTTTCGACCGAGGAAAAGCGGAAAATCGCGGGGTTTGGTCCCGGCGATACGGTGATTTATTTTGAGCGGGCTTCCGAGGAACAAATAAGGTGGGGCGGGAATGATGATCCGGAAAAATTCTTGACGGTTGGCGAAGAATACACCGTTAAGGATGTAGAGATTCATTCCTACCATACCAAAGTTTTTTTGGAAGGTATTGAAGGGAAATTCAACAGTGTTTCTTTCAGGGCGAAATAACCAGAATGAAAAATAGGAGGAACCATGATACGCAGGTATATTATTTTTTATGATGGTGAATCAGGTTATTATTACTCTACCCCGGAATTCAATGGCGATAAATCGGAAATGGAGGCTTTTAGCAGCCAGGATTCATGTGATAAAGATTGGCCGGAAATTGTCCTGGAATTTGAGCGGGTGGATACTCTTCAAAAATTCAAGGCCGCCGGCGAAAAGGCCCAGGGCTATTATCATTCATTTTTGGGGGATTATACCTATCCGGTTACACATACCGGCATTGTCCATGAAGGTGCAACTAAAATAGGTTATAACCTTTGGCTGGTGGAGGCATAACATGAAAGTATTATCCGTTAAAAATCCCTGGGCATATCTCATTATCCACGGGTTTGACTTTGGCCCTGAAATTGGTGGCTTTCTGATCAAAGATGTTGAAAACAGGACCTGGTATACCGGCTATCGGGGGCCGCTCTTAATCCATTGTTCAAAAAACCTTGACAGTAATATCCCCTGGGAGCCTGTGGGGCTTCAGCAAAAAACGATGTAAGTTTCAGGGGGGTAGCCTAAATTGCTTCCCCGTATCGGGTAGGAATGGGCTCATTATGCCCGTTTCCCCGTCCGTTTTCCCCCCCCTATTCCGAGAAGGACAGACCTCTCCCACCCCCCAGCGAAAATAATCTCTTCACATCATAGGCCAGGGCTACCAAGTCCCATTCGATCCCTACCTTCTC